>NZ_JBNUPJ010000013.1:0-59510 GCF_050409485.1 Facklamia sp. P12945 | reverse complement strand
CGGATGCTGGGTATAAAACACCCACAATCGCCCAATTCCTATTAAAACAAGAAATCACACCGGTGTTTCCTTATACGCGCCCAAGACGCAAACCAGAGAATCGAGAGATTGTCTATGACGAATACTATGACTGTTATTTAGATGAGAATAACATCGTGTATCGTTACACAACGACGAATCGCAAAGGCTATCGCGAGTATAAAGCATTCGGACAAGAAAAAAGTAAACGAGTCATTACGCGTCACGTTTGGCAAGAAGCCCTTGAAACATGCGAAGATATAAGGCATTCAGATGGCATGCGGGAACTTTACAGAGAACGAAAGGAATCAGTAGAAAGATTATTTGGCACTGCCAAGGAGCACCATGGCTTTCGATATACCCACTTAATCGGGAAAGCCTTGATGGAATTCAAAGCAGGGCTTACTTTTGCCTGCTTGAACATGAAGAAATTGGCAAACATATTGGAGATGAGGAGCTAGAAAGGCTTCGTTTTTTTATTTATTAAGGAAATTTGGGCAGAAACAAAGACAAACCCTGTATGAGTCATCCTCAAAGAAGGGTTTGTCTTCAGTCTGAATCACTACGCTATCTTTAGCGTAGTGATTTTTTATGTTAACGAATTTCTACATTCTCTGCCTTTTCTAAAGCTTTAATCACTTGATCCATTGCCTTTGTCACTTCTTCATCTTTTAAAGTTTTATCTGGATTTTGGAAAGTTAAGTGATAAGCTAAAGATTGTTTATCTGCTGCTATATTCTCGCCAGTATATCGGTCGAATAATTCGACATTTTTCAAATTATCTCCAGCATTTTCATAGATTAAATCTACCAAGCTTTGGTGACTGGTTGATCGATCTACTAAAAGAGCGATATCACGAGAAGTTGATGGATATTTTGCTAAAGGGGTCTGTAGCAATAAGTCTCTGTTAAATCCTACTAAAGCCTCAAAATCTAACTCCGCAAAGAAAGTCTCCTTATCTAAGTCAAACTCTTGCGATAATTGGGGATGTAATTGCCCAATAAAACCAATTTTTTGACCGTCTAATAAGATATTGGCTGTTTGTCCTGGATGCATAAAGTCTAAATTTTCCATACGTTCAAATGATAAATGATTTCCTAAACGTAATTGGTCCATAATTTGTTCAACGATACCTTTGAGATCGTAAAAATCATAATTTTGACTTGCACTTTCCCAATTGGATGGACTCTTTTCACCAGAAACAAAGAAGCTAAGCATTTCTTTTTCTTCAGGTTGACGGTTCCTTTCAGTCGCTAAGAAAACTTTGCCCATTTCATAGAAAGCTATGGGCTTATTGTGACGGGCTTTATTGTAACGAGCAATCTCCAAGAAAGACGGTAACATTGATTGTCTTAAGAGTGATCTTTCCTCAGACATTGGTAAAAGTAATGAAACATAGCGATCTTTATTTGCATTTAATTTTGCAAACTCAGGTGAGATTAGAACATAAGACACTGTTTCATTTAAGCCTAACCCTTCAGCTAAAGAGCGTGTTGCTCTTTTTAATTTTTGTCGGCTATCTAATTGGGCGGGACGATTAGGAACCGCAGGTAGAGTAACAGGAATTTGATCATAGCCATAAATACGAGCCACTTCTTCTAAAATATCAGCTGGAATAGTAATATCCCAACGACGTGGGGGAATCGATACTCTTATCTGGTCATTTTCAAAAGCGACTTCAAAACCTAAGCGGTCAAAAATGGCTTGAAGCTGCGATTGATTCACTTGAATGCCTAATTTTTCTTCAATCATTTGCATAGGCAGTTCTACCACTTGATCATGCACATCATCGGCTTTTACTTCTAAGACTCCCTTTTCGATTTTACCCTGTGTTAATTGCGCCATCAAAATAGCAGCTTGGTCCCCTGCTTCTGAAAGAGTTGCTGGATTAATTCCTTTTTCAAAGCGGGCAGATGATTCTGATCTTAAGCCAAGACGTCGAGAAGTTGAACGAATGGCCTGAGGGTTAAAAACAGCTGTTTCTAATAAGACATTTTGCGTCTTTTCGGTTACATGGCTATCTAGCCCACCCATGACACCTGCTAGAGCAATTGGTTGATCGTCAGAAGTAATCACTATATCTTTTTCTGTTAGATTTCTTTCGATTTCGTCTAAAGTCGTAAGCTTTTCATTTTCTTTGGCATAGCGCACACCAATCTTTTTGCCTGGTAATTGATCCAAATCAAAAGCATGCATAGGTTGACCATATAGCATCAAATAGTAATTGGTCACATCCACTAGGTTATTAATAGGACGAATATTAGCTTTCATCAAACGGCTTTGCATTTGAATCGGGCTTGGCTTTACTTGAATGCTTTTCAACACTCTTAACTGATAGTGACTACTTAAATCATGTTCTGTCATATCCAATTCTAAATTTTGTAATTCATCAATTGAAACTAATTGACTTTCACTGATTTTTAAAGCTTCAAAATGTGGAGTCTGAGAAACAATCGCTCCCACCTCGTGAGCTACTCCACGCATCGATAAAGCATCTGCACGATTAGGTGTAATGGATAATTCTAAAATCGGATCATCAAGCTCCATGTATTCAACGATATTTTGACCGATTGGAGCATCCTCTGCTAAAAGATATATGCCATCCACAAATTCCTTCGGTACCACCTTATCAGCAAATCCCAACTCTTGTAATGAACATAGCATTCCTTGAGAAACTTGACCTCTAAGTTTTGACTCTTTGATTCTTAAATCTCCAGGTAAAATACAGCCTTCTAAAGCAGTGATTACTTTAGCACCTTGCTTAACATTAGATGCACCACATACGATTTGCTTTTTGCCGTAATCTGCTACATTGACTTGAGCAATTTTTAAATGATCGGAATCAGGATGGTCCTCTAATTCTTCAACTAATCCAACTACTAGAGGACCTTGAATAGAATCGGCCAGATTTTCGACTCCTTCAATTTCAATACCCGTTCGAGACATTTTCTCTGCTAATTCCTCGGCAGGCATTTTATTTAAATCTAATAATTCATTTAACCAATTATATGAAACATACATTAGTTTTGACCTCCTTTGAATTGTGTCAAGAAGCGTAAATCATTTTGGTAAAAATGACGGATGTCATCAACGTTATGCTTTAACATGGCTACACGGTCAATTCCCACACCAAATGCAAAGCCGCTATATTTATTTGAATCAATGCCTGACATTTCTAGTACATTTGGATGAACGAGTCCTGCTCCTAAGACTTCAATCCATCCGGTACCTTTACAAATACCACAACCTTGCCCTCCACATTTGAAACAGGACACATCCACTTCAACAGAAGGCTCTGTGAATGAGAAGAAGGAAGGTCTTAATCGAATCTCACGTTCTTCGCCAAAGAAGGCTTTAGCAAATTGTAAGAGCGTTCCTTTAAGATCTGCCATAGTAATCTTTTCAGCAACTACTAAGCCTTCCATTTGATGAAACTGATGAGAATGAGTCGCATCATCATTATCTCTTCTAAAAACCTTCCCGGGTGAAACCATCTTTAAAGGGCCATCTTTTTCAAAGTCATGCTTTTCCATTGTCCGAGCTTGCACAGGCGAAGTGTGTGTTCTTAATAAAACTTCTTCAGAGATATAAAAGGTATCTTGCATATCCCGAGCAGGATGATTTTTAGGCAAATTCATTTTTTCAAAGTTATAAAAGTCTAACTCTACTTCTGGTCCTTCAATAATTTGATAACCCATCCCTAAGAAAAGATCTTCTAATTCTTCACGCGTTTGAGTTAATAAGTGGCGACTACCAAAGTTCTGCCGTCTTCCAGGCAAGCTAATATCGATTGTTTCACTAGCCAGTTGAGCAGCTAATTCTTTCTGCTTTACTTGCTCTTGTTTTTTCTCAATATGGTCATTAAACGATTGATGGAATTGATTAATTAGCTGACCTAAAATCGGCTTTTCATCTTTTTCTAAATCTTTCATTTGTTTTGAAATTTGCGTCAATTCACCTTTTTTACCGGTATATTTCACGCGAATATCCTGAATCATTTTACTTGATTCCGCTTGCTTGATTTCTTCAATTGCCTTTGCAACTAAACCATCGACTTGTTCTTTAATGACTTGTAATTTATCATTCATCATAATCCTCCTAGCAATTAGCACTTTAATATTCCATCCAACAAAAATAGCCCGTCCCTAAAAGGGACGCGCTACCGTGGTACCACCCTTATTCTTGAAAAATTTCAAGCACTCAAATCATTGTTAACCCCAATGAAGGTATCTTTTTCTAGTTTCAAACTATTTAAGGATCGACTCCTAGGATGAAAATAATTGAAAAGTGACATCATCTGCTCTCAGTCGGTGACAAATTTCCCTGTTTATGTACCTTTCAATTAGGTCCTAATCATAGTCTTTAGTTATCTTTATCAAGTATAGCCTGTAAATAGTTTTTCGTCAATCTTGCTCTTTAGTGAAAAGTCATTTCACCCTCACTATTCGCTAAATCCAATGGTCTGCTCTTTCTTATATAGAGAGGCTTTTAGCCACCTTTTTAAACCTTCTACTAATTCGCATACAGCTGATTGCTTATCCATTAAAGTCACAATTAATGACTCGCCATAGCGTGGGATATCTAAAGTAGCGCCACACATATGTTTTAAAATTATATCTTTTTCTTTGTCTGATAAATCAGTGATTTCTAATGCATTCTTTAAAGCGATACGTGGATGCTCATAATTATGGCCTTTTCCGCCTACGCAATCCTTTGAGCAAGAATCGTAGAAAAACAAATCGTGCAGAAGGGCTGCTCTGGCTGTAGCGATCGCATCGAGCTTAAAACGTTTAGCCCAAAGGTATGAACGATAAGACACTGAAATAGAATGTGCTAAACGATTGGTATATTTATGATGGACAAATTTTTCTAGAGATTGAACTTTTTCATTCTCCAGCAAATCTTTAACAATTGCCACATATTCTTGGTTATCTTGCCAAGCTATTGCCATTTATCCACGTCCCTTCTTTAATCTAACTCTAGTATACTCCGCAAATATGAAATTTATGTAAATTCTATGTAAAAGTTTAATAAAGCTAATATTTATTAACTAATTCGACCATTGTTTCCAGGCAAACATTAAAATACCTGCTGCTATAGATACATTAAGGGATTCTGCTTTTCCTGGCATAGGTATAAAGACTGATTTATCTGCTTTTTCCATCCAAAAAGGCCCAACACCTTGCCCTTCATTGCCCAAAACCAAGACACAGTGGTTAGCGATTAATTTACGATAATCTTCAGCTTCTTGATTGACGGCTGTACAATAAAGAGGAAGTTCACTCGCTTGAATGGCTTTAAATATTTGAGCGTTTGAAGCTTCATAGATAGGCAAGTGCCATAAAGATCCTTGACTCGCTCTTATGACTTTATCATTGTAGAGGTCTACACAACCTTCAGCTAAGAATACACCATCAAAACCTGCTGCATCAGCGGTTCGAATCATGGTTCCTAAATTGCCCGGGTCTTGTACCCCGTCACATAAAAGATAGTGGCTACCATTTATATTTTCTTTAGCTAAATTACTTTCTTTTTTCTTAATGACAGCCATCACTCCTTGGGTATGTTGAGTGAGTGCGACTGTCTTCATCACTTCTTCACTTAAAATCAATACTTCGATTTGAGCTTGTTTGATTTGTTCAATAGTCTGTATATGATTTTCATGATAACTTGGCGTCATTAAAACTACTTCAATGGCTGCTTGATAAGTGATGGCTTCTTCAATAAGATGTTCACCCTCGATTAAATAAGTTTCTGTCTTTTTGCGATTCTTAGCTAAATGCAATTTGCGGTAGTCTTTTATTCTTTGATTTTGCTTTGATTGAATAATTTCCATAATATTTCACCTTTTTTCTTCATGAATTGAAGGTTACTTGAATATATAAAAAAAAGCAAACTTTCTAGCAAATTGGCTAGAAAGTTTGCTTAAATGGTCAATTAGCGTGTTAAGCGATAGATAGATTCTGCATAAATAGCAGTTGCTCTTAATAAGTCATCCATCGCAAGGAACTCATTGGCTTGATGCATAGTATCAATTGAATCTGGGAATAAGACACCAAATGAAACTCCACGCTCCATTAAGCGGCCATAAGTTCCTCCACCAATTGTTTTTTCATAAACTTCATTGCCAGTTTGTTTAGCATATACATCCAGTAAAGTTTTAACCATTGGATCTTCTGGTGAAAGATAATGAGGGTCTTTATTACCATTCATTTCCACTTTCACTGCTAAGTTAGCAACATTTTTGATAATAGCTGATTGAATTTGATCTTTGTCGGTTCCTTTAGGGTATCTAAAGTTAGCATCTACTAATCCACCTTCAGCATCATCAAAATTGATAATACCAATATTCATAGACAAGGCTCCCATAATATCATCGACTATAGCGACACCGATTTTTTCACCTTCAAAATCAAGGTGTAACTTATCGCCTACTAGAGTTAAGAAGTCATTGGCTTCTTTTTTATCAAATGTATACTTACTTAAGAAAGCAGCTAAGTAAGTTCCCGCATTATGGCCTTTTTCTGGAGTAGATCCGTGAGCCGCCTTACCTGTTAGTTCAAAACGTAATTGACCAGACGCTTGGGAAACTTTACCTGATACAGGTTGATCTTCTAAAAAGGCTTGGAAATCAGCTTTTATTTGGTCTGCTTGATCAGTTTTTACACTCGCATAAGCTTCTTGAGGAACCATATTTGCACGAAGACCTGCATGGAAATCAAGCAATTTATGATTAGCTTCCACTGTTTGCTTAGCATCAAATTTAAATTGAGCAGAAACATTTCCTTTTTCACCGTTGATAATCGGGAATTGCGCATCTGGTGAAAAACCATAGTCTGGCATTTTTTCGACTTTAGCATAATGATCCATACACATCCAGCCAGATTCTTCATCTGTTCCAACAATCAGATGAATCTTTTGATTAAACTCTGCGCCTAATTCACGTAATAATTTAATGGCAAAGTAAGCACCAATTGTTGGTCCTTTATCATCAGAAGAACCACGCGCATAAATGCGTCCATCTTTGATTACTGGCTCATAAGGGTCAGTGTCCCAACCAGTTCCTTCAGGAACAACATCCAGGTGACCTAAAATACCTAAGGTTTGATCGCCTTCTCCAATTTCAACACGGCCCACCAAAGGCCCAAATTGCTTCGTTTCAAAACCATCTTCTTGGGCCATTTTTAAGAATTCTTCTAAAGCTTTTTTAGGTCCAGGTCCAACAGGAGCCTCTGCTGTTGCTAAATCATCTTCACGAACTGAACGAATGCGAATCATCCGAAAAAGATCTTCTAATAAGTCTTCTTGACGTTTAGTGACTTCATCTAACCAATTAATATTGTCTAAATTTTCCATCTTTCTACCTCCATAAAATATAGAATTTCAAAATCATTCTGACTTTAATAAACTATTGCCATCAAATGAATCCGTTCCCATTATATCATATAAATTTATCCAACCCTATATCTCTACTTTAAATTTAAGTCTTTTTTTAAATAAGACTTTTTCTCTGAGAATAGCCTTTTTACTATTCATAACCCAATGGCTTTAGAGCTTCTATTTCAGCTTGAGTTAATTGACGATAATCTCCAAGAGCTAAGTCATCTTCAAGCTGGAGAGGTCCCATTGATAAACGGTGAAGTTGAAGAACTTCCATCTGACAAGCTTGAAACATTCTTTTTACTTGGTGAAATTTACCCTCACTAATGGAAACGCGAATTTTAGATAGACTCTTTTCAAAATCTACTTCATCAATCCATAATTGAGCGGGTTTACTTATAAATTCTCCTAAATCCAAGCCTGCTTTAAACGCTGCTACCGTTTCTTTCGTAACATTTCCTTCAATTAAAGCTTGATAGGTTTTATAAACTTGTTTTTTTGGAGAAGTTAACTGATGAGCCATTTGACCATTATTGGTAATTAATAAGAGACCAGTGGTGTCAATATCTAGTCTCCCTACCGGAAAGAGATCAAAACGATAATCATCCGGATGTAGACAATCGATAACCGTATCATGGTGTCCGTCTTCAGTGGCAGAGATAACGCCTTGCGGTTTATTCAAGAGCCAATAGATGAACTTGTGGTAAATAATTTGTTGTCCATCTACTTCTATCAAGTCCTTGTTTTCGTCTACTTGAAAGTTTGCTTTTATAATTTGTTCACCATTGACTCGAACACTTCCTGTTGAAATTAAAGACTTGACTTCTTTTCTAGAGCCGAAATTCATATGACTTAATAATTTATCTAATCTCATCGGTGGATACTCAATTTCTTTTGTAAATCCGCACGGTAATCACCGATAATAATCGGCAACATACCGAATAGGGCCATAGTGCCACTATAGATAAGAATGGCAATCAAAACGACTATAATGATTTGAACTAAAGTTAAGCCTCGTCCTACTGGATCCATCATCAGATTGATTAAACGATTCCAACCGTAAGTACCAATTGCCATAATGGTTGTCGCAATCACAATGCGCACAATATCACCTACAAAATAACGATCACGAATTTTGATTACACGCCAAATCTTCATCCACATTAAAACAGCAGCCACAGCAAAGCCAAAGAAGGTCGCCAGTAAAGCACCGTGAGCTTGGAATAACGCTACCATTGGAAATTGTAGAACAAGCTTAATTGCTAAACCTACCAGTAAATAAGTGATTGCAAACCGACGATAATCCATTGATTGAAGAATGGTTGCAAAAACAGTATATGCTCCTAATACAATAGCTGTAAATGATCCTGTCGTTAATAAACCCGGTCCTGCAGAAATACCTGCTGGATAGAAGAAAGGATAGACATTGTCAGCTATAATCGCCATTCCGATTGAGGCTGGCAGCATGATAAAGGTGAATAAAAGAACAATATTTTTGATTAATTCACTGGTTTTATTAATATTTCCTTCAGCGTACTTACTTGAAACAGCTGGGATTGATGAAGCCGCAATAGCTACAGCAAATGAAACAATAATCATCACTAATTTATTAACATCTAAGCTCATCGCTCCAAATAATTCAGCAATTTCTGAATTTAATAACACACTGGTACGAACAAGGATTTGTTTAAAGGTATAGGTATCAATATTTTGTGCAAAAATTATACCTGAGCCAAGCAAGATGAAAGGAATCGAATCACGTAGCATAATTTTTAGGCTATCCATGAAATCGATATCCATCTTATTTAAGGATGTCTCTTTAATACTTTTCATTTTTCGATTATGAATAATATAAGCACCAACCAAGAAGAGCAAGGCAATTAAGGCTCCAACAAAGGCTGCAAAAGTTGAATGAGCAACCGCGTCTGTAATCGATCCCTCGTAAACCATCATAATCAGGTAAGTAGCACCTAAGATATAAAGAACTCGCATAATTTGTTCCAGAACCTCAGAAAGGGCTAGCGGTATCATTTGACTATAACCTTGGAAATATCCTTTAAATAGGCTTAAAGTAGGTAAAATCAAGAGAGCCGGTGCTAATGAACGAACGACAATGATTGCCGCTTCTTGGTTATCTGTTGGTGAATTAGCTACTAATACAGGTGCGATTAAATAAAAGATTGCAGCAATTAAGATACCTGAGAAGGCCATAATTCCCAGTGAATATTTAAAGAGCTTGTCGACCACTTTAAATTCTTTCTTAGTGCTGTAAAAGGCTATCTGCTTAGCAACCGCCGCAGGAAAACCAGCTACTGCAATTGATAAGAAAAATACGTATGGATTATATCCAACAGCATAAAGAGAGTTTGCTTGAGAATATTCTGCCCCTAGCCAAGCTGCCCATGGAATAATATATAAAGCCCCAATAATTCGGGATAGTATTTGTCCCATTGACAACCAAGCAGCACCAGCAACAAATTTAGATTTATCTTCAGAATGGCCTTGTTCACTCAGTTCTTGCTGAGCTTTTTCTGCTTCAAAAAGATTAGCATCTAAGGTGTCTTCAAGAAGGACATCCGTTAAAATTGGCGCTTCGTAATAAGAAGTTTTTTGCGAAATTTCTTCTGCAATGGACTCTTCTTCAGATAAATTATCCCTATCCTTGGGTTTTTCTTCTTCATTTATTGACTCTTGGTCATCATTATTAATGATTGCAGCTTGTTCATTTTCATCAGACGATTCCTGTTCAAGAATCGCATCTAAAGGCGCTTGTTTTTCAGTTGGTGTCTCTTTTTCTCCTTCAACTTCACTGTCTTTATCATCATGATTTTGAACCGTTTGTAGCATTTGACTGGTTGACTGCTTGGTTTTCTCTAACAGCTTTGTAGAATTAGCTGCAATTTTAGCCCAGGCATTGCGTGAATTGACTTTAACCTTATCTAATAAATTAGATCCTTTTTTAGGAGTTATTTGCTCTTGTTTATAATGATCTTCAGGCAAGATGTCCCATGCTAAAGCTTCTATTTCTTCATCATTATACATTTGAGTTTGCGATGACTTTTGCGATTCTAAATCTTTTTCATCAGAAGAACTTTCATTGGTCTTGGAATTGAAATTGACTTTAGAAAAAGTAGGTTCGACAGAGGAAGAATTCTGCTCTTCTTGAGATTGACGATTGTTACTATCTTGAGTCTTTTCTTGCGATAAAGATTGTGACTCAAACTCCTTATCTTCCCTCCCTTCGTCTATATTTTCAGCTTGTGAACTTTCTGCCGATTCCCCATCAGTCAATGCTTCCTCAAGAGAATTTGAACTACTCTTTAAACTTGAATTAGGAGTTTGAGAGAGACTTTCAGTTTCAGCTTGACTATTATCCTCAATATCTTCAGCTGGATGGCTATTATTAATTACGTCCAATTCGTTAAGAGACTCTTGTTCTAGACTAACTGCTTCCTCTCTCGCTAAAGAATTATCAATCAATGCTTCGTCTGAATCATAGGATTCAACTTCAAAAGTATTGATGTTGAGAGACTCATGCACAACTTCTTCATCTTCTCGTTCTTCAGAAGTAAGGGGTTCAAATTCATCACGCGTTGAAAAAACTATCTGGAAAACTCTTTGAAAGAATCCAGGTCTAACATTAGCAGCCCGCTTATTTCGATGCTCTTTTCTTAGGCTTTCCTCAATCGATCGATACTGGAAGGGGTTCTCATTTTCATTTCCATGACCATCTTGTTTTTCAAAATCATGACGAGTAAAAAGATCTGGTTCTATTTCTAATTCCAGTGTTTCCTTAAGATGATTAGCTGGATCTTTCATAATTTCAACTTTTTGAGTTGACTGTGAGAATTCCCTTTCTTTATCAGTATCCTCAATTGAACTTAGAGAACTAACTTCAATTTGATTGTCTGCGATTTCTTCCTCGGCTTCAATTACTTCCTCTGAATTATCTTCAAATTGCTCAAGTAATTCTCCTGCTTGTTCTTCAGTAGGTTGATTGTTAATGGCTGACTCTTTTTCATTTTCTGTCAATTGATGATCTACTAAATTTTCGATCGGTTGATTTGTATTAGGATCAGCTTTTATCTCTCGGTCAAAATAATCTGAATCCATTGGCCGAGGATTAGGATGTCTCAGTTTTTCGAGATCTTCTTCTGTAAATTCTAGTGTATCAAAACGGTCGTAATCATTTTTAAATCCCTGATTTTTATCATCAAATTGATTATCAGACACTTACTACACCCCTTTTATTGATATTTCGTCTCTAATATAACATGTATCTATATCAAGAACGATTTCTTAGCACTTTAACTAGTTAGCCACTATGTTAACCAAACGGTTAGGAATAGCAATGATTTTACGAACTGTTTTACCATCCAACTCTTTTTTTATGCTTGCTTCTGCAAGAGCTAACTCTTCCATAGCCTCTTTTTCTAAATCCAAAGCTATATCGAGTTTTGCTTTAACTTTACCGTTAATTTGGATGACAATTTCAACAACTTCATCTTTAATGAGTGACTCATCATATTCTGGCCAGCTTGCTTCTGATAATGATTCAGAGTGCCCTAATTTTTGCCACAACTCTTCCATTAAGTGCGGTGCAATTGGAGCTAACAACTGAACAAAGCCTTTGGCATATTTCTTAGGCAATACATCGACGCTTCTAGCTTCATTTAAGAAAATCATTAGTTGAGAAATAGCTGTATTAAAATGTAACTGCTCAAAATCTTCTGTCACTTTTTTGACTGTTTGATGGTAAATCTTAGTCAATTGATCATCTTCAGACTCTTGAATAGCTGAACTTATTTGACCCGTCGTTTCCTCAATAAATAAACGCCATACGCGATCCAAGAAACGTCTTGAACCTTCCAAGCCATTTTCTGACCAAGCGATCGATGCGTCTAAGGGGCCCATGAACATTTCATATACTCTCAATGTATCTGCGCCATATTCATTAACTACATCGTCTGGATTAACCACATTTCCCTTCGATTTAGACATTTTTTCATTGTTTTCACCCAAAATCATTCCTTGATTGTAGAGTTTTTGGAAAGGTTCTTTAGTAGGAACGACCCCCAAATCATAAAGAAACTTATGCCAAAAACGGGCATAAAGAAGATGTAAAACAGCATGTTCCGCTCCACCTATATAGAGATCGACATTTTGCCATTTGTTTAATGCCTTTTCAGAAGCAATCGCTTCAGTATTATTTGGATCCATGTAACGTAAAAAATACCAGGAAGAACCTGCCCATTGTGGCATAGTATTTGTTTCTCTTCGGCCCTTCATGCCTGTTTTGGGATCTTCAACTTCCAGCCAATCTTTAACATTGGCTAATGGAGATTCGCCTGTTCCAGAAGGTTTAATGCGGTCTGTCTTAGGTAAAAGTAAAGGTAGTTCTTCTTCAGCAATCGCTGTGCTTGTACCATCTTCCCAATGTATAACTGGAATAGGCTCTCCCCAATATCTTTGTCTAGAGAAGACCCAGTCTCTTAAGCGGAAGTTAACTTTTCTTTGTCCTTTAGCATTAGCTTCTAACCACTCAATCATTTTTTGATTGGCTGCTTCTATGTTCAAACCATCTAAAAATTCAGAATTAATATGCATTCCATCTTCTACATATGCCTCATTTTGAATTCCTTCTTCGGATTTAATCACTTCATATCTTGGTAAATCATATTTTTGTGAGAACTCATAGTCTCTTTGATCATGAGCTGGGACCGCCATGACCGCACCTGTTCCATAAGAAGCCAATACATAGTCTGCAATCCAAATAGGTATCTCTTTAGCTGTTACAGGATGGATGGCGTATGAGCCAGTGAATACACCCGTTTTATCTTTAGCAAGTTCAGTACGGTCTAAATCCGTTTTAATCGAAGCAGCAGCAATATAGCTTTCTATTTCTGTCTTTTGTTCTGGACTCGTTAAGTCTTTAACGAGCTCGTGCTCTGGTGCTAAAACGATATAAGACAAACCAAACAAAGTGTCTGGACGGGTAGTATAAGTTGTAATGATTGAAGGACTATCTTTTACTTCAAAATCAATTAAAGCTCCCTCAGAGCGGCCTATCCAATTGCGTTGCATCTCTTTAACTGAATCCGGCCAATCCAAATCTTCTAAATCATCAAGTAAACGCTGGGCATAGGCTGTAATTTTTAATACCCATTGCTTCATTGGACGACGGACTACAGGGTAACCGCCACGTTCTGACACACCATCTACAATTTCTTCGTTAGCTAATACTGTTCCTAAAGCTTCACACCAATTAACGGTAACATCCGCTTGATAAGCCAATCCTTTTTCATAAAGTTTGGTAAAAATCCATTGAGTCCATTTGTAATAGGATGGATCGGTAGTAGCAAATTCTCGCTCCCAGTCATAAGAGAAGCCTAGAGATTTGATTTGACGTTTAAAGTTGGCGATGTTTTTTGCTGTAAAATCTGCTGGATCGTTACCAGTATCTAAGGCATATTGTTCAGCTGGTAAACCAAAAGCATCCCACCCCATTGGATGAAGAACATCATAACCTTGTGCTCTTTTCATTCTGGCCATAATATCAGTAGCAGTGTAACCTTCTGGATGACCTACGTGTAGTCCTTGACCTGAAGGGTATGGAAACATGTCTAATACATAATATTTTTCTCGGTCTGCTCTATCCTTAGTTTTAAAAGTTTCATTTTTATCCCAATAATCTTGCCACTTTTTCTCAATTACTCGATGCTGATATGTCATATTCTTTTCCTCCAATTATCTAATCTTTTATACAAAAAAGCCCTATGAAATCATCTCAAAGACAACTTCATAGGGCGCAATCGCGCGGTACCACCTATTATTTCATTAGCTGAGAGCTAATGCTCTATGCTTTAACGCAGCAAACGTCTCAAGTTAACACTTTACGCTTAGCTCGAGCATTAAAAGGAAGAGTTCAAAAGCTTTTCAACACTTACTTTCACCAAATGTAAGTTCTCTTTAGATGATCCACAATTTACTAGGTCCTACATTTTTAAATTTTTAAAAATTAATAATTTGTCCGATATAAATGGTTGTTCCACCATTTTTTTCAATCAGATCATTAACATCTAAGCCATTACGACGTGCAATCGCATATAAAGTATCATTAGCCTTTACAACATAAGAACCCGTTGAAACTACTTCATTAGTGCTTTCATTTGATTCTTCATTAATTGTTTGACTTAAGTTAACCGTTTCAGACTTTAATGGAGTAGAAACAGTTACTGAAGATTCGATTGAAACGTCATCTTGCTTAATAACTTCTACTTTAGTTTCTAACTTCGTTGCTTGACGAGCTAGGGCTTGACTTGATGAAGTTTTAGTGGAAATATTTAATTTTTGGCCTGGAATAATTAGACTGTTAACTTGTAGATTATTTGCTTCTAATAAGTTAGCTAATGTTATTCCATGGCGATTTGCAATGGCCCATAAAGAGTCACCTGCTTTTACTATATAATCCCCACTTGTATTTTGTTTAATTTCTTGAGTTTTATCTGTAACTACTAGATTTTCTTTTGGCGTAGATACTGGCTTTTTATTAACAAGATGAGAAGACGCTTCACCCATATTGCTTCCAGGAATTATCAATTTTTGATTGGGATGGATAACAGTATTTAAGTGAATGCCGTTAGCTAATAATAAGTCGTTAATACGCACACCATGCTTTTTCGCAATAGCATATAAAGAATCGCCCGCTTTAATAGTGTAAAGCCCTTTAGTTGTTGAGCTTACAGTGTTCTTATCAACAGGTTCATTCGTATTTTCAACCGGCTTGCTTGCAGAAGGCTTGCTGATAGATAATTTATTTACTTGACTAGTAACTTGAGTTTGACCAGGTATCCTTAAAACTTGATTGGGATGGATAACTGATTGAATCGTCATTCCATTAACTTTTATTAAGTCATCAACATTTACGCCTAATTTCTTGGCTATTTTATAAAATCCGTCACCCGGCTGGACTTTATAGCTTCCATTGGTTGAAACGATTTCACTTGAAACAGTTTCGTCTACAATGCTTGTTTCTGGTGATGTAGTAGGTTTAATTGTAGTGGACTGATTGGGGCCATCAAATTGATCCAATTGATATTGGCTAATTATTTGGTTTAATTTTCCGCCATAGCGTGTATCTGTTGCATAACGTCCAGTTAAATGTTCTGTTGCCTCTTGATACGAAGTTGTATTGGATTTTAAAGCTCCTTGATAATAGCTTTTTCTCCAAGCAGATCCTTCACCAGTTAATACTCTAGCATAATCCAATAATGAATCAGCATAAGAATCATACTTTCTAAAGTTATCTTTAATTTGATAATAAGATCCTGTCCCATCATCTTCTAGAGTATCCATTTCCACTTTTTTATCCTTTTTTCCTGCCTTGACTCCAAACAGATTATAGTTAGGTGCTTGAGCAAGTGTTGAACTTCCCCAGCCGGACTCTAACGCTGCTTGGGCTATCATAACAGAAGCATATAAATCATTTTTAGCAGCAATTTCTTTCGCAGATTGCCCGATACTATTGATAAATTCTTGTGGAGAGAATTTCTTTTGAGATTTCTGAGCATGAACAATGGCATTTTCAGATTGAACTTGTGTTAACACACTTGTTGACAGTAACATTACACCAACATTAATATTGGTGAAAATTTTCTTAAATAGTTTGCGTCTTTGGATTTTTTCTTGCTGACGCATTCTCCGATTTCGCTGTTGAATCATCCTTCAGCCTCCAAATTAAATAAATTTCCATACGGATACATACTGTATTATATGCCATCTCTAATAAAAAATGTTCCTTTATCGTTACTTTTATTGGATTTTTAACATAAGTAACATAAATGAAATATATCAATATTGGTTTGACTACTTTTAATTGAATACATTAGCGAGTATAGTATGAATAAATGGCCACAATATAGAGGAGCGATTTTTTTGAAGTCCTATTTAAAACATATACTCATCCTTTCATTTGTTCTTCTGTCAGGATGTTCTTTCTTAAATGAAAAAAAACTTGAAAATCACTGTTGGCAAGTTACTTTAAATGATTCACTTATTTATCAAGTAGATTTTCAAGATGAGCTTGTTCACTTTCAACTGAATGAAGATAATTTCCTAGAACAAGCCGAACAAGAGTTGGATTTATCTCTACAAGAAACAAGGGATTTGCTGATTGATAAAAAAGAGGAGTTAAATTTTACAGCGCGTTATTATTTAGAAGGAAACTATTTAAATCTTATTCAATCAGCGCACCAAGCAAAGCAATATGAAATAAAGTTTAAGGGTACGACTACCATACTCACTTCCTCAGATGGCAGTCAACTTTTATTAGAAAGAGTGGAATAATGAAGAATGCCTTACAGTCTAGTCATGATGCTTTAGGAAAATTAATTGAAAGATTCCCTGCTGGAAATTATATTGACGCTACTCTCGGAAAAGGAAATGACAGTTTTTTTATATTAAGCCACCCGGCTTTTTCTGGAAAACTTTTTGCTTTCGATATTCAAGTTCAAGCACTGGAAATAGCTCAACAAAAGCTAAAAATCTTTTCATCCGATTCTTTCCAACTTTTTAACAATGGACACCAGCATTTTGATCAAGTTCTCAGTTTTTCAACCTTAGCTAAAGTTCATGGAGCTATTTTTAATTTAGGCTATTTACCTGGAGCCAGCCATCAAATCACTACTAAAGCTTCCACAACCTTACAAGCACTCAATCAAATTGCTCAGCGCTTAGTTTCAAAAGGGAAAATATTTATTGTTGTTTATTCAGGACATAAAGAGGGAGCGATTGAAAAAGAAGAATTAATAAAACAATTAACGCTATGGTCGCAAGATCAGTTTACAATCTCTATTCTTGATTTTTTAAATCAAAGGAATCACCCTCCTCTTTTAATTACTATCGAAAAGAAATAAAGAAGCAATCATGAATGACTGCTTCTTTGTTTTATCTTTATTAGTTTAATTTCAATTTAAGCTTATAATCTATCTGCTCTTAATGGCTTCAATAAACCGTTCGATACTCTCTTTGACTATTTCCTTAGGTAGGGCTAAATGAATACGAATAAAACCTTCACCACAAGAGCCAAACATCACACCATTATTGATATAAACATGATGTGCTTCTAACAGCTTAATAATTTCCTCACATTCCATATTTAATGGAGTTAAATCCAACCATAATAAATAGGAAGCCTCCATTGGTGTTACTACAATTTCAGGCAGCTGATCTTCAATCATCGCTTTTGCCATTTGATAATTTTCTTCGATTAATTCTACTAATGCTTCTTTCCAATCTAAACAATCATTATAGGCATGTTTACAGGCATAAAGACCTAAGACTGGAACAGAAAGCAAATTCATTTTTTCAGCTGTTTCGATATATCGTTGACGCCATTCAGGATTCACGATGAAGATATTTGATGTCTGTAAACCCGCTAAGTTAAACGTTTTAGAAGGCGCAGTGGCCACGACTACACGCTGTGCAATATCGTCAGATAAATTAGCAAAGACATTATGTTTGAAATTTTTATGGGCTAGATCAAAATGAATTTCGTCTGAAAATAGATATAGGTCATTTTCCTTACAAATTTTAGCAACTTTTTCCAGTTCTTCTTTCTTCCATACACGCCCGACTGGATTGTGAGGGCTACAGAAAATCATTGCTTTAGCCTCTTTTGCTGCTGCTTCTAATGCTTCAAAATCTATGGTATAGTATCCTTCATTATTAATTAACTCAACATTAATCTTCTTACGCTCATTATTTTCAATAGCTGCCGTAAAAGGTCCATAAACAGGCTCTAAAATAATGATACCATCGCCTTTTTGTGTAAAAGCATTAACGAAAACATTAATTGCTGGAACAACTCCAGGTGCGGTAACCATCCACTCTTCTTTAACATCCCATTGGTGCTGGTCTTTCATCCATTTCTTAACGGCTTCATAATAGGCTTGATTCGGTACGGTGTAGCCTAAGACAAGTTCGTCCAAATCTTTTTTTAAGCCTTCAATGATACCGGGTGCCATTGGGAAGTCTAAATCTGCTACTGAAAGCGGAGCGATCCCCTCAGGAATATTCTTATTAGACTCTCTCATTAATAACCATTTTTTAGAACCTTGCTGTGTGCGATCGACACACGTTTTAAAATCATAAGCCATATGATTGCCTCCTAGATATACTAAATTTCAATCTCTGTACTCCTATCTTACACAAATTAAACGCTTTCTTCAACGGCTTCTTAAATTATAAGAGAAATATTAAAGAAATTTAATTTAAAATAAAAACTAGCCCATTTTAGCATGGACTAGTTTTTTTAATGATTATTAGAACAGTAATTTATCTGCTCCCCCAACAGTATTACCTAAGGCTTCAATCGCTAAGACATTTAAATAATGCCATGGACGGTCATAGTTAGGTTGGAAGAAGAAGTCTAACAACGCTAGTTGCTCAAGCGTATATTTGGCATTAATGACTGTTGAAAGCACATTAATTGAATCGGCTACATCAAATTTAGAAACTAGCTGTCCACCTAAAATGATATGGCTATCTTCATCATAGAAAATCATCATATGAACAGTGCCTGGTTTACGCATGAAATCAGGATAAACTTTTTCTTCTACATATTTCCAAGCTACTTTACCTTCATATAAATCTTTATTGACCATTGATAAGCCAGTTGAAGCAATCGTATAGTCAAAATATCTCAAGGCAGAAGTTCCAGATACACTAGGCATCTTGAATTGAGTTCCTGAGGCGTTAAGAGCGGCTACGATTCCTTGTCTTCTCGCTAAGGTAGCAAGACCAATATTTGTCTTATCAGCCGTTGGTGCAAAAGGAATATAAGTTGCATCTCCACCAGCGTATACGTCTTTTGCGGATGTTTCTAGGTATTCGTTTGTTTGAATAAAGCCATGATCATCCATTTCAAGAGTGCCTTTCAACCAGTCAGTTGCTGGCTTAACACCTACAGCTACTACAACTGTATCAGCAGGATATTCACCCTTATCGGTCACAACAGCTTTGACTTTATTGCCTTCTCCTAATAGTTTTTTAACAGCTTCTCCACCCTTAAAGTGTAAGCCTTTATCAGCACCGTGCGCTTCTAGTAATTTTGAAATGTTCTCATCTAAATAAGCAGGCAAAATACGATCTTCCATATCAATAACTGTAACATCTATACCCGCTTCTGCATATGCCGTTGCCACTTCCACTCCGATATAACCAGAACCAATCACTACTAAGTGGTTAGTTTCTTTCATACGATCGTATACTACTTGCGTATCTTCTGGTCCTCTAAAAGTGTGAACATTTTCTAAATCATATCCTTCAAACTGAGGAAGTGGTGCAAACCCACCTGGACTCAATAGTAACTTATCATAAGACTCTTGATGCTCTCCTTCTTCTGTCTTAACCGTTACTGTTTTTTCTTCTGGGTTGACTCCTATTACTTGGCTGGCAGGATGCATGATAATACCTTGTTCACTATAGGAGGCGTTATTGGCAAAATGTAACTCTGACAACTCTTTAGATATACCTTCCAGGTATGATTGAGAACCTCACCCCATAAAGGATGACTCTTCTCCCGCCTCAAATAAATGAATTTCAGCGTCTGGGTCACGCTTTAATAAAGTCTGAACCGACTCATAACCAAAGTGTGATGTTCCAACTACAACATACTTCATTCTAATCCCTCCGAATTGTTATTTATAATTATTCTAACTAAGCATATATTACTAAAAATAATAGATAAGTACAACCTAATAGCTTACATTAGTAAAGACTTTAGTTCTTCAACCTTATCTGTACGTTCCCAAGTGAATCCAACTTCTTCTCTGCCAAAATGGCCATAGGCTGCTGTTTTGGCGAAAACTGGCTTCCTCAAATCCAACATATCAATAATTCCCTTAGGTGTAAGTTTAAAAACCTGACGAATGGCCCGAACAATTTCAGCATCTGAATGATCGGAGCTTTCAAAGGTATTCACACTAACAGATACTGGTTGAGCCACTCCAATCGCATAAGCAATTTGAATTTCTATTTTTTTTGCAATTCCTGCAGCCACTATATTCTTAGCAATATAGCGTGCAGCATAGGAGGCTGATCGGTCCACTTTGGTTGCGTCCTTTCCTGAAAATGCGCCTCCTCCATGACGAGCATACCCTCCATATGTATCCACTATAATTTTGCGTCCGGTGAGGCCTGCATCTCCTTTTGGACCGCCTATAATGAAACGTCCTGTGGGGTTAATATAAATCTTAGTTTCTTCATCCAATAATTCGTTTGGAATAGTTGGTTTAATAACAAGGTCTAAAATAGCTCCTCTAAGCTCTTCTAATGACACTTCCTCGCTATGCTGAGTTGAAACGACTATTGCCTCTAATCTAACGGGTTGATCTTGTTCGTCGTATTCTACAGTTACCTGAGCCTTACCGTCCGGTCTTAAATAGTCCAACTGTCCAGATTTTCTTACTTCAGTCAGTCTACGTGTTAATTTGTGCGCCAAAGAAATCGGTAAAGGCATCAATTCTGGCGTCTCATCACAAGCATAACCAAACATCAATCCCTGGTCACCCGCTCCTATTTCTTGTACATTTTCTTGGTTTTCTCTTGTTTCAATAGCTGAATCAACCCCCATAGCTATATCAGCTGATTGTTCATCTAAAGAAACAATAATGGCTAAGTTTTCGGCGTCGAAACCAAATTTGCCACGATTATAACCAATTTCATCAACCTTCTGTCTAACAATTTTTTGAATATCCACATAGGCACTCGTAGTAACTTCTCCTAACACCATAACTAAGCCAGTGTTAACAGCTGTTTCACAGGCTACTCTGGCCATCGGATCCTGTTTCAAGATGGCATCCAAAATTGAATCAGAAATTTGATCTGCAATCTTGTCTGGATGTCCCTCTGTAACTGACTCTGATGTAAATAATCTTTTCTCTAAAGCTTTCATTTATCTTCCCCCATTTTTTATATTGGTTACAAGGCAAATTCACAATCGATGAATCGTGAACCCTATCGGGAACTTTTGGTTGTAACGTTGTAAATTATATCATTCAAAACATACACAAGTAAACATGCGTTTATATCAAGCTTTATTTAAGTTCTCTTTCGCTTAAAAACATACAAAAATATACACTACTATATACTTTTTGCCCCTTTTTTGCCCCTTTTTATCTCATAAAATTTTTAAAATAATTACAACTTTTATTGTAAAAAGTATTGACTTTATACAATTTAAACTGTATAATAAATTCAGAAAGAGAGGTGAAAAATGTTGGATAATGAATTGTTAAAAGCCATAGGGGTTTTAACAGGTGGCTTAGGTGCTTTAATCGGAAGTATTGCAAAGCTGATTGAAGTACTAAAACAAAAAGAAAAGCAACCTTCTAAACGCCGACCAAGACGATATAGATAAGTTGCTAAGGATATAGGGGGAGCTAGCCCTCCCCTACCTATCCTTATTATATCCAACATTGAATTTAATGACAATAGAAGTAATATTTGTAGCTCTATGTTGCATCTTTGTTTTCTCTTTATTTAACAGAAGGGGTAATAATGATGATCATTGATACGAATAAAATTAAAAAACTGTTAGAAAGTGATATCACTAGCTACCAAATTAGTAAATCCACAGGTATCTCTACTCAAGCATTAGACAATTATCGGCTTTATGATAGTAAGATAGACAATATGAGAATAAGTATTGCAGCGAAGCTATGTAGATTTTGGGATGAATTTCAGGAGGGAAAAAATGAAAAATAATAATAACTTTAATTTAATCGATTTGTTTTGGAAAGCTTTGTTTATATATAATGTTTATAAGACAATTAAAAGCTGGATGAAGTAACTGTTTATATTAAACAACAAAAATAACCCCACCACCGATTAAGGTAGTGGGGAGTTTTTCTTTTGATAATCTTTTGAATTTAATTTATTAGAGTCTTGAAAGCTACATAAAGTCCTATAACCGTTATGATGAAACCTATCAACCCTTTAAGCTTTTTTGATTTCATACAATACACCGTCTAGATAGAATTGACCGTCCTTCACTTCATAGAACTCCTTATCAACATTCTTATCGATTTCAGGTTCGATACGGTCATCTTTATTGACTTCAGTATCTTCCACTTTGACCCAATCAGATTTAGCTTCTTTAATATGCTCTTCAAGAATCCAAGAATTAAAATTCTCAAGTAGATAAGCTACTTTTGAATGAGAAACGTCTTTAATGTCCTTGACTTGCTTAATCTTGGCTTGCTTCCCAGTAATACTTATAGACGGTTTCATCTCAACCTCTTTTTGTGGATCGTACCATTTGCCGCCATTTTCAATGGTTACCATGTCACCTACTTTTAACTCTTTAAATGGCAATTTAGGGCTTGTATAGCCTTTGACTTCAAAGGTATCTAATCCTTTAGGGTTGTATTTAGATGTACCACGTAAGGTATTAATGTGGTTAACAATCATCGATAAGTAAACAGACCAATTAATACCTTCTTTACCTGCTCTAATTTGTGCTGGGCAGTTCTTTTTATTAGGGGCATAATCATAATGTTGTTTAATCATCAATAAGGGATCCCAATTCTTTAAATAGCAGTAGATAGCTGATAACTTAGCCATGTTGTCCATCGCTTTTTTATAATTTCCTCCACGATTGATACAGCCCTCAAAAGCAATAGTTCTCATGTTTCCAGGACCCTTGCCGTCTGAGGCGTGCCAACATGAAACATCGTCTTCAAACGATTGGATAGCTTCTTTGTCGTCCACTTGCCAATGCCACGAAGCACCGTATACTCTTGATTGTAAGTTAGCGTGCATTTGAGCAGTAGCCCGAGGGTCAACATTGCCAGTGTTGTGAGTTGTTATACCATATTTATTATCATTCATTCGTCCAAAACAGTTTACTCTAGGTTTAACTGGGGCTAGTTGTTTCTTGATTTTAAGCCCTAGGATATCGGCACATTGTTGAAAAGTTAGCATCTTTTTATCCTCCTTATCATACTGCTTCAAATCATATTCATTGATTAAATTAATTAGTTTTGCTCCATAAGTTGAATCTGTCGCATACGTACCCGTTAAAGCTCTTGCCTGCTGTTCGGGTGTCTTGGCACTTAAAACATCTTTGTATGCGACGTTTTTGCGATAGTCTGTAGATGTAAAGAAGCTTGCATGATCTTTAACAGACAACTCCCACGAAGCATACTTCCTGAAATCCCCCGGAACTTTAATTAGTTTTCCAGTAACTTCTTCTTTGGTAATCTTTGTGTATAATTCTCCCACCCAAGGATAACTTGCCTTAATTCCAAATAAATTTTTGCCATTTTTAGCTAAGTCAGATTGACCGTAATTAGACTCTAAACACGCTTGCGCAATTCTAACGGAATTAAAAATAGGACTGGAATATTTATCCACCAGTCCTGCGATTTTCTCTATAAATTGTTCTCTATTCATCATTTTTACCTTTTACTTTCGGATTTCTATAAGCGTCATCAAGTGTCATAGTTACCTTACTCATATCAATCTCTGTATTCTCACGGTTTAATTTATCAAAATATTGTGAAACAAAATTAGGCAAAGGGACCCCTGCTTGTCCTAAATTTTCGATTACAGAAATACCATAAGTTGCTATATAAAAGACGACAAAACTAGTGGCAATTGATTTAAAACCGAGTACAGATAAGACTGGATAGACTGATAAAACAAGTGACACAACTAGCAAGTGTTTAATTAGCCCTTGCAGCCCTTTTGTAGAGTTGGCCACTTCACCTAAAAAGCTTTTTGCGTATCCCGTTACAAAATCTGCCACTACAAACCAAGCAAAAATAATAATATAAACATTGTGACTAATTACTTGATATTGTTCAATTAATTTCTCTAATTCGAATTGTAATTCCATCTTACTCCTTCTTTCTGATTATTTTTACTATGCAAAAAGAGCCAGTTATCAAAAAACTAGCTCTTTTATCAATTAATATTTCTTTTGTTCTATCCCACTTGTTCGGACGTTTGATCTTTCGTCTTGTCCTCTCCTCCTTCATCAGAAATCGGTTCTGACTCATCGTCTGCTTCAATTATTCCTAACTCAATACATTTCTGACGAACGGGATCTCTCCATAGTCCTGGCACTCTTTCGATAGTCCAACCGGTTCTATCGCTATGTCTTATTAAATTCACGAACATATTGACCATTACTGCATACCTCCTATTAAACTTTCGGTTAATTCTCCGATAATCATCTGCATTTCAAGTTTTTCATCTTCAACCTGTTTTGTCATTTCAGCTTTTGCCTTTTTAGTTTCTTCGTCAATTTGATGTTTCGCTTCGATTAATTCTTCTTGAAGTCTCTTAATTGCATTCTCAGGATTTAAGCGATCTCGTAATATCTGTTTACACATTTCAATTACTTCTCGCTCATCTTGATTAGTGTAATCTCCAGTCAACTCCATAGTATGGAAAGAAGAATCACTTCCTTCTTTATACTCTAAGTGAACGATAGTCTTACCGTTCGGTACTAATATTGACTCTACAATTTTATACATAAATATCTCCTCCTAATTATATTGATACTCCTAAACCTCGGATCGCTTGCTTTATTTTTTCGATTTCCTCGAACACATCTTCGGGGGACGGGCTCCAATCTGAACTTATTCGACCTATCTCTACTTTAATATTTTTAATAGTGGCATTTCCTTCTGGTTTTACTTTTCGAATAGTTAAAGTGTCATATAAAGCTACATCATCGACTTTAGGAATGGTAAAATGAAACCTTTGCCATTTATCGGTAAATCTTTTTCCGTTCTTTTCATAAACGAACGGGATGCGTGCCCCAGAATTCGTACGGTAATAAATGTGAGGGACGTAATCACCTTCTAAAAATTCATCCATTTTTGCATCAAAAGATACGCTTACTATTTCGCCAGATAGTTTATCTTTGAATTCCTGACTCATTGGTAAACTTATAGTAAAACTTGAAAGCGTTACTTCTCTGTTAGAATTTCTAAAAAGATTTGTTCCCCCTATTGTTTCTTTTGTAATAATTGATAAATCAGACAATTCGTCAAATTTACGTATTTTATCCCAAATGGTAACATCGTAATCAATCTTAACTTCATCATTTAACCAGTCTATAACCCCGTTTTCGATATAAGTGTCCATTTCTTCTTTTGTGGGTTCGTTTCCTGCTCCGAATTCTTTGGTTAAATCAACAATTATAATATTATCGAATTCTGTAAAATTACTACTTGAGGATACGTTAAAATTAGAAGTTATCGTAAACCTTGCCTTTCCCGTTGTCGAAGGAAAGTCTAAAATAACAGAGTTATCTAATAAATCTTTTTCTGATTTTCCTGTAGAATCATAGAATTCAATATTTATTGACCTAGTATTCGTTCTATTTGAATTAAGATAGATATAAATCTTATTATTTAACACAGATTGAGTATTGTTTTGTATCAATCTTGTAATTACATATTGACCATTACTTTGTAATTTTATTTTACCGTCAACAATAGAAATGTTTCCTAATTCACTCCCCCAGTGCGAAGTCCCTTGGTCAAAGTTTCCATTCCTAGCCAAATTATGAATAACCCGAGCTTGCTTAAAATCTTTCCCACTCTTGCTAACCATATCTTCTGGCGCAGGGGTCCAGTCGGTTGCAATTGAGCCTCTCTGCATTTTTGGCAACCCAAAAGACAATGCATAATTCCCTGAATTTCCTTCAGTTAAAATCTTTATAACGTGGTTTCTAACTGTAGCTTTTCTTGTAAAAGTATATTTCATAACTTTTGTTTCGTTTGGAAGAATTATCATAAACTTGTTACTATTTTCATCGTTGTTTACAGTGACCCCTGCAAAGCGAGCATTTAATGCAACTTGATTTGAATTGTGAACGGGAACCGATAATGTATAAGTTTCTCCTTTTATGGCCTCAACAGGGAATGAGAAATGCCAATTATATCCGTAATCATAGTATTTTTGATCATTTACAATTCTTTCAACTCCTATTCTAGTTATTTTTTCAGAGTCTATTAGTAAATTTCGGTCACTTATAAATGTTTCATTCGTTAAATACTCCCCAAGTGGTTGATAGTGACTATCGGTTTCTGCTTTAGTTAAATACTCACCTTTCGGTTGGTATCCAAACTGAGCCTGTTGTTTTGTGAGATAGTCTCTTTGAATATCTTGTTTTAATTGAGTGTCGTCATAAACCGGTCCTTGTGGTCCCTGTGGTCCTCTCGGTCCAATCGGGCCTCTTGCCTCAACACCTGTACTTTTTCCATCAACTACCCACGTTCCATTTGAACCGACAGTCGGTATAACGCTTGGTTTAACAATATTTGCAACTTCTTCTGCAGATGCTTTTTCTACTTTGGGGACAACTTCTGCTATTAATTGGTCTTTACCATAAGCAATAATCACATTGACATCACCAACTGTTGCTGATCTTGTCACCGTCAATTGAGCATCTATGTCTTTATCGCATGACGGGAATTTAAATTTACCATCAACAATAATTTCGATAACATACTTTCCGGCTGGAAACGCACCTATCGTAAAATTAACGATATTATTCGCTAATACTGTGGTTGATGTTTTATATACTTGGTCAATCATATTAGGACGCATGATATAAATATTGGCCGATTTTCCAGTTAAATTTAGATCATCATCCGGATCGTAAAGCTGGTATTTAAGAGTGGTTTTATCGTCTTGTCGGATGATATCACCACGGTTTAAATCTCTTATCTTTAATATCGAAGCCATTTAGCACGCTCCTTTCTAATTTTCTTCTTCGATTGGGGTTTTTAATTCTTCAATTTCTTCTTTCAAAATTTTTATTTCTTTTTCTAAGATTTTGCATTTAATTTCCAGCTGGACAAGTTCGTTGCTTTTGTCTAAGTATAATTCTTTAAAAACCTGTTCCATCTTGGTCACCTGTCTCCATATAATCTTCTATTTCAACAACTTCTTCTACAATTGGCTTAGATACTTCGATTGATTCATCAATTTTATCAATTAATATATCAATTTTTTGAAGCAATTGATTGATTAATTCTTCGTTCATTTATTTGCCCTCCTATAATTTTGTGGCTTGTGTTCCTATGATTTTCCACAACCCGCTACTACCAAGACCAATACTGACATTTGTCTGCTCATTGGTCCATGCGATAACTTGCTCTCCACCGCCTAAAATTATATTGCTAATCCTAAAGCCAAGATTATTTTTGCCGCCTTTGATCGATCCTAAAAGTACCGGCGATTGAATTAGTACGGCATCTTGTTCTACCTTTAATTTCATAGCACTTGGCGAAATTCTATCACCGTTAGAGTATCCAATGCCCCAAGCGTATCCTGAATTAATCGGCATGTCGTTAACAACACCGTAATTTGATCCGTTATGGTACCATGAACTTGTTCCACCTGTTCTAACACCACTTGAGTTAAAATACTCTATTTTACCATCGTGGATATTCACCTGTTCGTTAGATCCACGTGTATAAATACCTCCGGCATCAATGTAGACACTACTACTAATTCTATTCCATGTCGATTTAATAAAATTAGTTTTATTAGCAGAAATATTATCAGCATCTATATTAATTACCCGAATCCTGCTAGCGTCAATGGTCCCTGATACAATTTTATCCGCATTAATATCGTATGCTAATAACCGGTTGGTAATTATCCCACTGTCAAAAGTAGCTTCTCCCGTAACATGTAACTTTTTACCATCAATTAAAACACCTTCAGTGGATAAATTAATTTGAGTAATTATTTCCCCCTTAGACACTTTAAGATTGATATTGTCCGACATTTGAGCCACCGCAGAACTGGCATGAGCTATGTCATGAGCATTAGACCCCCACTCTGACATATATGCGCCATTTTGTGTGACTGTCACAAAATTGATTAAAACACCAGGTGTTTTTTTGATTGTGATACTTTTTAAATTCCTACCTTTAGGAGTGATAGTAACTTTATATATTGCCTTGCCATCCGCTGATCTCTCTTTGTTTAACGTGTTTCTGCTTAACGTAGAGTCAATCCAATTGTAATTAATTTCTAATCGATCGGGCGCTGTTTCAGGTTCAGCTGATATGTATATGTATACTTTAGTGTCTTTATCAAAATCGTTCACATGTATTGTCAGATTTTCTTTGCTCATATTATAAGGTGGGTAAAAATTGCTTGCCACCGCAAGATTAGGGCTATTTTTTGAGACTATTTCTTTAATTTCCTGCAAAATTAAATCGCTTGTTTGGATAGTATTGCTAATATATTGATCATCAATTACGGAATCTTTTATATACTTAGCAGTCTGTTCATTAATTGATAAAGAACCGTCTGGATTATAGACCAGCGATCTAAAACTACTCTCTAATTCTTCTTTGGTTGCCAGGCTTACATCGCCAATAGCATCCTTAAGGCTCGCATATCCGCCCTTTATGATGATTGTTTCAAATTCGTTAGCTAGCGTTGCGCCTGCTCCAGATTGATCGATGGCTAATTGGGCTTTTACTTCAGCATCAGAAACTTGTTTAAGTAATTTTTGTTTTTCTTGTTCTATTCTTTCGAATTTAGCCTTTATTTCTTCACTGGTTATATCTCTTCTAACCCACGTTGGTGATCCATCTACCATGCTATAAATCATCATATGTGTCTCTGAGCCAACTTCTTTAAACCACAAATCGTTTATGTCTGGATTAGTAGGTTCGTCAGGACCTCTATATATAGTGTTTTTTCCATCAGCTGATGCAAGAGCCAAATTAATTGTGCCGTCAAGTTCATTGAAACGCGATGCAATCGCTGTAGCGTTGCTAAGTTGGTTGCTTGTATACCTTTCTTGATGATTGCCTAAAGTTATACTGATGTATTTTTTATTAAGCAAATCATACTCTACACCCACTACTTTTGCTGTGATGTTAAATCCGTAATCTGATTCAAATATTTGCAAGGTATCGCCTAAAGAAACAGTTTCTAATGCTTTATAGTCTTTGTATTCGACCGTTTTTCTTAAGTCGACAAAAGTCACTTTATAAGTCGCTTTAGGCTTGTCAGCGCCATCTTCGAATTCTTTCTTTGCCATCTGTCGCATCTGCTCATAGATGGCATTCTTTTCTTCTTCTGATAAATCTTCAAATTGACCTTCAATTTCGATTGTATATTGTCGCTCTTTGATGATTGGGTTCGGGTAGTTACCAATCAAAGGACTATCAACATATAATTCAGGCAATCTTATTCCGTTACCAATTGTCGGCTTAATACGTGTAACAACACTTGATACATCAACTTCACGATCAAATCCGGTTAGATTTTTACGCGATCTGATAGCGTTATCTAATACTTTACCAATTGTTTTATCCATTGAAATGTTATATCTTAAGCGTTTCATTTCTCCGCCTAACCGGTTCACAAATGTGTTATCTTCTGTACCGATTAATGCATTGATCGGATTTTTAGCAACCATTCTGATATTAGCTGTTCGATCTATGTTACTGAATCCTTTAAATAAGTGTTGAAATTGCGTATTTCCCAAAATTCTATTTATTGCGCTTTGCCCATCAGAATTAAAAATGAAAATATCTTCTATATGATTATCAATTAAATCATAGGAAATGTGTTCGCATTTCAAGGTTGTTGTGCGTAAGGTGTTATTGATCTTCCTAACTCTGAAATAATCTTCTTCACCATTCATATCGACAATCTTAATCAATTCAAATTCTGATGGAATTTTACTACGGTCAACCTCCTTAGCGCGGTGAGGAATGACTAGCTTAATATATTTCTCACCGTTTAATGATTCGTGGTAAGTAGCTGTACTAAGCCAGTTATCCATAACGGGATTGCCGACACCTTCAAATTTGGTCTCATATTTCCCAAAAACTGAAATCATAAGTATCTCTCCTTAAATTCCACGCTTAATTTAGTGACCGCCCCACTAGCAGTTATCTTATTTACTCCAGTTTTCATAACAGGAAATTCTTGAGTAAATATTTTAAACGATCGTTTATTTGGCGTTAATTCGTCATAAAACTCTAACTTTTCACAATCGATTACTGCTTGACCGTTTAAATCTTTGATCGTCATTATTTGACCATTAATATTAAGAATTATTTGACCTGTACCAGTTAATTTAATAATTGGTAAAGCGAAGTATGTTCCATGGTTTCTAATCTCAATGGAATTAGTACCTGTAGCTGTTGATGGGAATTTATAGTATTCAAACGGATCTAAAACAACAGGTATGTTGAATTCACCCTTTAATAAATGTTCGTTCTTGATATTACTTAAATCGAATCCCTTGACGATATAATAAAAATTAGGATCATCAGAAAAAGAGAGCGTGAAGGACTGCTTCATCAACAACATTCCTCTAAACTCTCTCAACTTCGGCTTTAAACCTTCTTCTAAAATATTAATTAATAAATCAATTTGTCTGTTTTTCCAAGCTCCATACTCAGTTAATGCACCGTCATATTGATCGATATTAGCGTGATAAATAATTTCACGTTCGGCACCAGGGATGTCGGGGCGTTCTGCCAAGCATAAATTGTAATGACTAAGTTGTTCGAATTTATCAATAGTTATATCTAACATTAAGCATCCCCTTTCCCTCTACCAAAATCATTCGCCTTATCTGATAATCCTTTATCGATCTTGTCAATCATTCGATCAACGTCGTAATCACTAGCTATTTCTGCATAAACGTTAATCGTATTGCTACCATAATTATTGCTTGTTTGAAAACTTTTACTTGCTCTAAATATCTGGTCTCCGATGGTACCTAAAACTTTAGAAGTCAATGGAAGGATAGCTTCTGGCCCTGCTTCTCCACCAACATGGAAATTCTTCCCATCAAATCCGAACGGGAATGCACCGGTCATCAAACCACCGTCTTTATACCAACTGATACCAAACGATGGGACACTTGGAGGATTTAAACTGAATCTACCATTAATTGTAAAGTGCGGCAATTTCAATTGAGGTAAGGACCAACTGAAGTTAAAGAAGCTTTTGATGCGATCAATACCATTTCTAACTGCATCTCTTGCTCCATTGATTTTATCTGTTATTGCTTGTTTGATATTGTTAAATATTTCCACAGTTTTATTCTTTGCGCTATTAAATCCGTTTATCATAAAGTTTTTTACAGAATCGACAGATTGTTTGGTATTGGATATGATTCTGCTAAACGTATTAAAAACTGTTTGTTTCATTGTTTCCCAAAAGCCAGACCAATCACCATTGATAGCTTGCATGACAGCTTTGATGATTCCTAATATAAAGTCCATTGCTATTCTAATTGTTTCTTGAATGATAGGCCAAACCGTTTGAGTTACTCCTTGAATCAAGCCCCAAACTAATGTTACTTTAGCGAGTACTTGTTCTAATATGATTACTATGAAAGATTGAATCCAACTCCAAACAGTATTAATTGTCTGTTTGATTAATTCGTTGTTCTCATTCCACCAACTTGTCAATGCACTCCATATTTCCATTACAAAATCGCTGATAGATTGGATGATTGGTTGCAAAAACTCTTTTATAGCATTCCAAGTGTTTATAACAGCTTCTCTGAATTGGTCATTGGTTTCCCATAAGTGTTTTATTGCTAAACCTAAGCCTACTATTGCAGCTACCACTAATGCAATTGGAGCGATAACAGTTGTAATCGTTGTCCCCAAAAATGTAAATGCAGCTATGATTCCAGCTATAATTGGAGCCAATATACCTAATGCCGTTACTATTATTCCCATTACAACTATAAATTCTTTTATCGGATTTGGCAGATTAGAAAACCATTCAAATACTTTTTTTAACAAATTTACTAATGTTTTTAATATTGGAGCCAAAACTTTTGAGATTTCTTCTCCAATATCACTCATCACTAATTTTAATGCATTCTGTGTCTTCTCAAATTCCTTTATAGGATCAAGAGTATCTTCATAAGTAGATTTAACCTTACCTGCTGCTTCTTCCGACGCTTTGGATAATTCTTCCATGCTAAAGGTTCCACGTTTTATCGCGTCAACCATACGCACAGCGCCTTTAGTGCCGAATACTTCTTGAGCTATGTTCAACGCTTCTGTTTCATCTTTAGCGTTCATAATTGCATCTATTGTGCCTTCAAGGCCTTCTTTTAGTGATTTCCCATCTTTCGCATAAACAACAGCTGCTTTACTCAAACTACTTAATGCTTGACTGGAGTCTACCCCTGCTTGTTCGAATTGCCCCATCAGAGCCACACCTTCACCAAATTCAAGTCCTAGAGCTTTAATTTGTGGCGCACCTTCAATCGTCTTTTGCATTAAATCGTCTACTGATTGGCCAGTTCCTTGTGCCACCATTGTGGTTGAATCTAATACGTCGCCTAACCAATCGGCAGATAACCCATAAGCTTCTAACGCTTGTTTGGCCATAATGGAAGTATCAGTAACATCTGCCCCATTTATTTCTGAATAGCGAATAATATCTTTAGAAGTTTCCTTCAAGGCATCGCCAGTTAAACCAAATTGCGTGTTTACTTCTCCAACTGCATTACCAATCGTCTCAAAGTCAGCGGGTATTTCAGTAGCAATTTCTTTAGCTTGTTGCTTCATTTCCTCTAAAGGTTTGCCAGTTGCACCTGTTTTAGTAGTGATGATATCCATACCAGCATCTACTTCTCTAAACGCTTCTATCGCTGACCTGCCGAGCTCGATAAGTTTATCACTAACATTTTGTAAACGATCGCCAAACTCCATGAGTAAATCGGCTTTCATGGTATTATTTAACTTATCCATTCCGTCTTGGGCATCACCAGATGCATTTTTTAAATCGCGCATCTCGTTCTCAACTTGGTTGAATGCTGTCTTAGATTCATTCAATGCCGTTTCCAATTGCATGACTTCGCGTGAGTTCTCGCCATATTCTTTCTTGGCTAATTCAAGTTGTTTTTCTAAGTTTTGCACTTGTCTTCCGACTAGTTCAGATTGTTGAGCTAAACCTTTTTCGGCCATCTCTAATTTTTCTGCATCGGTTGCTGTTTCAGACATGGACGATTGTTGAAGTTTTAATTCGCTGTTTAACTTCTTACTTTCATCAGCTAATTTTGCTTGTTCATCTTGTAAATCTGCAATAGCTTGTTTATTCCGTTCGCTTTCTTGAGCAGACTCGCTCATTGAACTTTTAGACTTGTCGAGCGCTTGGGTCGTTTCGGTAATAGAGTTCTTTAATCGTTCTTCGTTACGCTGCGCATCTAATAGTTTGTTGCCCCATAGTTGCGCTTCTTTTGAATTCTCACCCATCATCTGCTTAGCCTGTTCGAATGCTTGAGCAGTCAGCTCTGTCTTTTGTTTAGCAAGATCATACTCTTTTGATAATTTATTTAAGCTCGCTTCGAGTTTGTCTGTTTCAGAACCGGTCAATTTCATCTCTTCTTTTTGAAGTCTGAATTCTTTATTCAATGTAGTTAAACTTGAATTGATGTCTTTGATACCACTGTTAAATTCTGAATTTAGAACTTTATAACGAACTTTTACTTCTTTTTCAGCCATTTATTTCCTCCTTTCCGTATTTATTCACTGTGTTTATACGCTTCTAAAATTGCTTTATTATATGCCAATTCTTCCAATTCGACAAAAGGGATTGTTAAAACGGTTTCCAAATTTATATCAAATAAAAAAGCGTAATAACTGATCAATTCCATGATTGTTATTACGCTATAATCAATACGTGGCGTTTTTTTATTGGAACCGCCTTTTACTTTTTTGTTGCTTTTGTTATTGTATCTTTAAACTGTGATTTTTGTCCTGCTTTTCCTCCCATAATCATGTTTACAAAGATCATAGCCAACATATCCATATCAAGTGGACATTCGTCTTCAAATTCTTTGAATGACATTTTTCCACCAGCATTTTTATAGGACATAAATGCCACGCCTAACAAATCTTCAATTTTTAGATTCTGGGCATCTACATTGTTTGTTAGCATCTTGTTGATAAAATCTTTGGGAATGATTTCATCTTCTTGATATTTTTTAATCATTCCTAAAGAAACTTTTGTTTTAACTGGAACAATTTCGCCGTTGCTTAACTCAATTTCTTTAATCTCTCTGATGTTCACGATGTCATTCCTCCTTTATTTTAAACTGATTGTGCTTTGACTAAATCTTCATCGAATTGTTCGTTCCATTTTTTAACCGTCTCTTGGTCAGATGAATCATCCACAATCATTTCATAATAACAATAGCCGTTTTTATCCATTAATGCGGAAAATCCGATTTCTACTTCTGCGATTTCATCCTCGCCATTCGTGAAGACGCGATTCAATCCGCCTGTCCACAACATATTAGGTAGTGCAATTAATTTGCGGTTTTCTCGTGCGATGTCGTAAACGTCCCACGTTGCTGACCCTGAGCCACCGTATGAATTACGTCCGTATCCTTTTACTCCTTCTTTTAACCCTTCGCCAGATAAGCCAAAAACAACTTCTGCCATACCAAGTGTTAAGTGTCCTATAAAAGTCCCTGTAAGCTTTTCGATAATTGTTACTTCTTTAACAACTTTTCCTTCGCATCGTTTAGTGATTGTTCTGGTTTCTGGTTCGATTGAAACCGAACCTGTACAGCCAATAGGCATAGCTTTTAATAAAAGACCTTCTGAAGCTTTACGAAACATTCCATTTGTAATTTCAAAATGATCAAATTGTTCTGTTACTAACATATTTTATATTCCTCCTGTTTTATAATTCTGCCGCTTTAAGCAGCGCATCTGTTAATTGTTTAATTAATGGTCCTTCTACTTGTTTTAAACCTAATTGAAAAAACATTTGCTCTTTTAGGTTTTTGTTCCCAATGCCATCATTGGGGAAAACTAAATAATTGAATTTTTTCTTTGGTAATATTTCAAATCCCAGATTTTCCATTTTCTTTTGTAATGATGAACTTTCCTTTGCGTGTTGTTTATTTACACGACTGATTGGCATTAAACCAATAATTGCCCTCATTGTTTCAGGAGCGCCTTTTGATTCTAGAAAATCGTTCGTTACTTTTTCTGCTTTATTTGGGATTTGCTTAAACGCCTCTAACAATTCTTTATTATCTTCGAACTCGATATTAAATTTAACCATTATCGACACAACCTAAAAATCTGAGTGAAATTCAATGTGATGACCAATGCCGTCTGATCTGTTCCTTTGAATTTTGCTTCATCTCTAGTTGAATCTACAAAGATAAGACCGTATCTTATTAATTTATCAATAAGTGTAATTTCATCAATATCATCGTGTACTTTCGAAATATACATAACGGTAAATTCCATTTTGTATTGGTTGGCACCTTCAACGCGTGAAATATTTCCTTTGTCGTTATAAACGAAGAAAGAGTCACGGTTATTAATCTCATCTTTGTTTAAATCAATAGCAAAAACGGGATGACCTAATTCTTCCATTGCTTTTATAATGTGGTCTAATTTAATTCGACTCGATGTGGTCATTTGCATCTAATTCACCCACCTTCTTTAAAAATAAATAAATATATTTCCGGTCTATGTCGGGATCCATTGTTAAAATTTCATACATCACATTTTCAATTTCTACTTTGTGTGACTTATGGATATCTTTCGTAAAGTAAACTTTTACTTTCAGTGATACTTCTGATAAATGGCCGACGTGGTATTCATCAAAACGTTGATTGATAGAAACGTAATTAAAAAAAAGGTTGCCTGTTCGGACAAACCTCTTTCCAGTTACTTTTCGATGTGCATCACGTTCTGTTTTAATTTCTCCAAAGAATAGTCTACCGTCTAGAAGTAAATCTTCCATTTTATTTGCCATTTCGTCTCACTCCGTTTTCTATTTGAAGTTTTAATAGATCGTGACGATAGTCGTATTCAAAAGTGCTAGGCAAAGCGCTATTTGCATACCTAACATGAGCTTTAAGCAACTTCATAGCTAATGAACCATACTTATATTCAGAAGGCCCACAGATTGAATTTATGACAGTTTTAGCTTCTTCTATTAATTCAAGGAGTTCATCGTCCATGTACGAAAACGTGATCTTTAAGTGTCGCTTTACGATGGGTAAGATTTCTTCATTCGGCATAATTAAAAGACCCCCTTATACAAGAAGGTCTATTAATTCAGCTTTTGTCATTTTCGCATCATGCGAGATATCCTTATCCTCAAGTAAAGCAATCAGTTCCTTTTTTGTCTTGGTCTCCAATTCTTTAACAATTGACCCTTCGATAAACCCTAATTTAACTAGTTTTTCAATGCGTTCTTCTGTTGGCTTTAATCCATTACGAGGGTATTGATCACTTTTATTATATAAGTATTCATTGTCCTCTGCGTCGTGAAAATTCTTGATTACTTTATACATGTAATTCACTCCTATACTGAAGGGGTTTCTTCTTTAGGACTAATAGAATCTTGCTTTACAATTTCAGCTTTTGGATCAGCTTCGACTGGAGTGATACCTGTCACACCCGCTAAATCTAACACTACAAAGGCATTGGCGTTTTTAGCGACACCGTTTGTGAACATCTTGCCGATATAAAGGTCCATATCTTCAATAGCAAGTGTTTCTTCATACTTACGAATATCTAACTGTCCCGCAACTGCTAATAAATAGTTTTTAGGCACACCATATATCGCTTTATCAACCGGAACAGCATAAGAAGGAATAATTGTTTCGCCATAAGGCAATCCAACTTGTTTCCATGATCCATCGTTTTTGTTTTGGAAGAACAATTTAGGGTCAATCTTAGTAGCAATAGTTTCTGGATTCGCAATTAAAGCAACTTGACCATTTAAAGTCTTTTCTTTGGATAGCAACGCACGCGCCCCACCTAATGAATCTGGTGTGAATTCTGTGATAGACACCGCGGTTTTTTCTGGATAAACACCATCTGTTGAACCAGATAATTTACGCATCATACCGATTGGTTTTAATTTACCATCACCAGTAACTACACCAGTTTCTAAAGTAGCAGTCATAACTTCACGTAAACTTGTAGTCACAAAGTTAGCTAACCAAGATGGACCTAATTGGAAATAACCTTTAGGTAAAGCAATGAAGCCATGTAATTTTACTACGGTCATTTCTAAACTCTTGAAAGTTCGTAATAAAATTTGCTTTATATCAGCTGGAATTTCAGACCAGTACGCTGTTACTTCGGTTGGGTCAGAATAGATATACTTGATAACCGCTTCGGTATAACGTGTATCGATTGCCGATAACAGAGGGTGCTCCTTAGTAATATCTTTAAGCACATCTTCGATAACTGTTGTTGGAAAAGCAGCTTCTAATCCATCTAATTTTTGCTTTTTAACTGCTTCATTAAAGTATTTCATTTCTTTTGAAGTGATTGGTTTGCGTACTCCACGAGCAACTAAAATTTGTTCATCCTGAATTGCTGAATATAATTCGCTGGATTTATTTTCAGCTCTTGCTTTCGCTTGTTCAGCCATACTATCAAACAAAGCACTAAATGCTTCTTTCGTTTCTTCTTCGTTACCTTGCGCCATTGCTTCATAAGCATTTTTCTTTAATGCTTCAAAATCGATTGTTTTTTCTTCAAAATTTTTCATTAATTAATTCCTCCTAAAAAGTTTTTAAGTAAGTTGTTTTGTGGTTTTGGTTCTTGTTGTTCTTCTTTTAACTGCTCTTTTACTTTTGCAGTTATCTGTTTAACCATGCCATCTAAATTTATTGAATTGCTAATAATTTTGATTCCATTATCATTGATTTCTATCGAATCACCAGAATCCTTACCCGTTTCTTTTTCACTTTCAAAGTTTCCTATTTCATCTGCAAAGCCCTTTTCCACAGCTTCTTGAGCAGTAAACCAAGTTTCAGCAATTAAAAAATCATTGATTGTCTGTTCATCGAGACCTGTTTTAGTCTGATAAATAGAAATCAATGATTTATCGATAGTTTCTAACGCGTTCAACGTCTTTTGAATGTCTTGTTTATTGCCCCATGCGATTGTAGAAGCTTCATGCACCATCATGCTAGACCCTTTGTCCATAATCACTTTGTCTGCACCCATAGCTATAATTGATGCAGCGCTAGCAGCCAGTGCAGTAACTTCAATTGTAACGTGATTATCCAAAGATTTTAAAAAGTTACAAATTGAAATGCCTTCAAAAACATCTCCACCTTGAGAGTTCAATCGAATGTGGATATCGCCATCAACTCCAGATAACGCATTTTCGATTAATTTCTCATTGATAGTATCTGTTTCATCCTCCCACGGATACGGTTTGCCGACCACTCCCGATAAAGTCAACACAGTTTTATCGTTTACTACCTCATTTTTGAACTGAAAAGGTATATTTTTTAACTTAGGCATTCGCGTCCTCCTTTCTTAGTTGATGGAAAAGTTTAATGTCATATTCAGGACAAAATAAAAAGACCGCCATTGGACCGTCAAAATAATTTTTATTTGGTTAAGCTCTTTGCTAGTCAAGATACATTAGGATCGCTACTCCTTATCTTCGCTAGACTCCAGTTGTTCATAGTTTTTAGTTACTTTTATTTCGTCCATCTTATCCTGTTCCATTCGCTCCCATTCTAATGCCTCACGCATTTCATTTGGAGTTGCGATACTCGCTGCGATTAATTTATCTGCAGCAGCAGCAAACGATACTACGTTGTAAGTTTGGATAGTTCCTGTAACTAATTTGATTTTAGAACCGTTAGTCAGACCTTCTTTCTTATAAAGTTTGCGGTTTAATTCAGTCTCTATTTCTTTTGCAAGTGGTCGAATAGTAAAGGTTACAAAGTTATCTGTCATAGCTTCTACATCTGCTACGTCTCCTTTGAGAAGACCTCTCGGAATTCCAAAAGCATCAGCAGTAAAATTGATGATCGAATCAAACAAGTTATGTATTTCTGATTGTTGTTTTTCGTTTCCTTTTCCTTCAAACAACTTCTCAATACTTAAACCTTCTTCTAAAGGAGTTAGCGTGTCACCGCCCTTAAAAAAATTTTTAAAACGGTTTTTCATTAATTCATCCACTGGGTCAATTTCCTCAATTTCTCCATCTTCGTTTTCAACTTCGATCGGTTGTTGATTAAACATTGACCCGATATTAAGAATCAACTTCAACGAACGATCCCTTATATAAGCTTCTGACGCAACTGATAAGAAACGACCATACTCACGATATAAATGATCTACAATCGCCTTAACTTTTTTATTCGGCAATTGAAATCTAAGAACATCAGACTCTTTATAAAATTCTTTCAATTCTAATCCACCGTACAAATGGATATTCTTATAAATATTTCCAACAAAACTACCTTCTATAACTTCATAACTCTCTGCCACTACAAAATCGCCTTCCGAATTTTGAATGACTAAAGCGCCACGTTCGTCGTATACCATTTCATGCACTAATTGATACAAAAAATCATGCATATTCATGTTCTTATTCGGTTCAAAGTTAAACTTCCACCAATAATGCTCCTCAATCTTTTCATATTCTTGATAGGTTTCAAATTTACAAAGACTTAACGCGCTAGCTAACTTATTGACGCACAATTGAATAGCATATTTTTGAAAATGAATGTTATTCGAAGTTGTTTGAATAAGTGTTTCTAATTGTTTTCTGGATAAGCTAGTTCTAACTTGCGGATTGCTATGTGAACCGCTCCGCCCAAAAATGTCAAATATTCCCATGTTCCACCCCTCTTTCTAGTAAGTATATGTTTTGAGACTCTTTCTAATTTTCACAACTGGGACATTAAGTTTATCTCTATGCTGCAAAGCGTGAAGCAAAGCCATGAATCCATCTGTTTTTCTTAACTTAGGTTCAATCTTTTCATAAGTCATATTTCCTTTGCCGTCTCGATGTTTATAAGTGTTCCACGTGTACCAATTCATCATGAAATCTTTTCCCCACTTAATACGGTTAAAAGCGAATATCTCATTCACAAATGGCTCCAATTCTGTGTGAGTTCTCGACCCGCTTCGAGATAACGTTAGCTTATTAAACCCATTCTTTTCGAATTCGTCAGACAAATAACTAATGCGATACATATCCGTGCAAATATCTTTGATACGATACTTCTTAGACTGCTTTATAAACCAACCCGATACATGGCTAGGCGATATAATATCATCGTGAATAATTGTTATTCTTCCTTCTTTAACACCTACATCAATCGGCACCTTATAATTACGTCCTTGTAAAGCTCGATGGCAGATAAATGTGTGTGACTTCCAATAATAGATGTCTTCAACCTTAAACAGCAAGCCCACAACAACAAAGTCTGTTGTATCTGCATAATCAATACCTCCAATACAATTCATTCCATTTAAATTAATAAGTTCTTCGTTGGCTTCTAAGATATTCTCCCACGTTGTTACTGATTCGTGACTATCGTTCATTGGTATATTCATTCGTTTTGTCATAAACTCAACCATTGATGATCCTCTATCTTCTAGTTTTTCGTATTCGTCCATCATTTCCTGTCTTAATGCTGGAAAATAATTTAGAGATGGATTAGCTTTCTCCCACTTAGAATGATCATGAACTTCTTCGGCATCATCTAATTTGCAAATAAATGGAAAAGTCTTTCGATTTGGTCGGTCTCCATTTAGAATTAAAACCGATTCATCTTTTAGCATATCTAGGAAACCGCCACGATTATAACCATCAGTTGTGAAATAAAAACGCCTAGGGTTATCCTTCTTCCCTAGACCTGATATAAACACTTTGATTGATTCTTCATCATCGTAGGCATGTATTTCATCAAAAATAACAGCTCCTTGACGACCACCGTCTTTTGTCTTGGCATTATTCGTCCGATACCTTACACGACTACGCGTTTTCTTAAATATGTACTGTTCTTTCGTGAAATAGAAGTACTTTCTAAATTTCTTTCCTTGATTGTTTTGTTTATCATCGTCGAGTATTTCCCAGAATTCGTCAAAAGATTCTCGCGATTGATCTTCTGACGTAGCTACAATATCAACATGATACTTTTTTACTGGTTCAGTGGTCACTAAAGCCATTTCTATACGTGACATGAAACCAGTCTTTCCACCACCCCTGCCCATCATGATTAAGAACTCATTAAACATAATCGTATCGTCTTGATCGTACACGCCAAAAACGAATGCTGTTATGAATTCTTGCCAAGGCATTAATTCACCATCAAAATACTGGTTCATTCTACGGATAGCTTTATCAATCAAATCACTTTTTATAACTGCATCTTTCAGTTTTGTTTGAAGGTATTTCATTAAGAGTTTTTGCTCTTTACACGATTCGATTTCACCGGACTCGACCATACTCATGTATTTATCTATTGATGGATGATATCTAGAATTCGTCGTCATCTTCATCACCGCCTAGCATTCGCAACGTTTCCGATGTGATGCCAAGTTGCTTGAGGATGTTCATCATTTGACTATTTACTTTGTTGTATTCTCCAACCGACTCATTTTTCTTAACACCTTTTGAGGTTTCAGAGTTCTGCCATTCAACTGCAACCCCTCGCTCTTGAATATCCTTCCACAACATTTCCTTAATCTCATACAACCTACAGTAGTCATCTACAAGATTAAAAAAGTGCTCGCCATATATCCCCGCATCTTCAAGGTATTGAATTAAATCTTCTCTGATTTTAGTCACTGTTTTCTTTTTTGCCATTTTAGCCCCCCTCTCACGCGCGCGCGTATATTTTTTCGGAGTCTTCCCCCCTCCCCGTTGTCTGGTTCCCCGAATAGACTTCATTTGAAATCGACCCGGGGGTTATTTTGAAGGTGGTTGATTCATCGCAATACTATTTATACGTTCAATCAATCTATTAGATAGATATTCATTCATTCCTTTCCATTTATTTGTTGCAATTACATATGTAATAGCTTCTGCATAACTGTTAGAAGCGTTTATATATGAATCAGCTAGCTCAGATACAATTATTTCTGTTTGCTTATTAAGGTGTTTAGCTGCATTACCAAACTCGTTCTCTAGTTGTTTACATTTATCTACATTCAAATCTTTATACATAATTACCACCTCTCCTCATTTGTAAACTTCTTTTTATTCAACAATAATTTTTCTGGGTGCTCTTTATTGTGACATGCATTTCATAAACTCAATAAATTTTCTAAAGATAATGCAAGCATCGGATTGTCTCTCACATGCACTACGTGATGGACCATCTCTGCTGGCGTGTGTTTACCTTCTGCTTTACATACTTGACACTCATTGTTATCTATCTTCATACGCATGGCTCTGACCTTACGCCACTGTGATGAATGATAGAATCTTATTAGATTATCCTCTGCAATCCATCTGTTTAGTTTAGCTAGGAATTTTTTGTTCATGTGCTTCCACCCTTAACTTATAAATATAATAAAACCACCCCAATAAACGAGGTGGAAAAGAAAGAAATGATTTGGTTGTTCGAGTCTGCGGACCAATCACAATCCGCGATGCAATCGGCAAGGAATCGAACCTTGCTCGTGCCAATCGATTGCTGAAAGTCCTTTTTGTCTATATTTTTAGAACACAATACATAGACTTTGTTTATATACTCACCTTTCGGCGACCAGTCTGTTAATTTTCCAAACGCTCGAAGCGAACTGCATCAACTGGGATTGTTTTTGAGCTATTGCTCATTATAACAATATCATCTATTCCAAGTGACATTCCATGACATCTTGAAAATCTTTTAATGCTTGACCGTGCAATCTATAAATATGCCTTACTTCATAGTCCATTAGCTTTGCTACATTCTCCCAATCGTAACCTATGGTGTAGCGGTATCTTAATAATGTTTGACTTGTCTTATTTTCGACTTTATCAATGAGTTCTGATATTTTAATTTTTAAAGCCGTTAGTTCGTCTGATTTATCAGCTATTTTGATAGCATAATCGGACAGTTGTGCAAACACATCATCTGGTCTACCTCCTCGTGAGGATTGGACTTTCATATCAGTTATGCTTGCCCTTCTAAGAGTTAAATTAAATATTGTCTCTCTTTCCATGGACAAAGCTTTTATCTCGTCATCAATCCAAAACAACTGCGACAAATAATCTTTTGCCCTCATTCGTCACCTCCGAATATTTTCTGTAGTCGTTCTTTGCTAATGATAAAATTGTTTTTATCTAGAACTAAAAAAATAATGTCGAGAGCTTCTTCTACTGTATATACTGCCTTTTTGAAGATATAAGATACTATTTCATAGACAGACAAAGAGTTAAAATATTCTTTTTCTTTGCGCTTTAGTGATACTTCCATTTTATGTTTTGCTCTCGCTACCGCTCTGTGTCTGTTGTTAGTCATTATTTCTCGCCTCATACATATCCTTAGGTTTCCACACAAACGTCTCACCACCCACTTCAATAACGGTAGCTTTACCCTTTTTTATTTTCTTAATAGTGACAATGGGTCGGTAGCGATCTCCTACTTTTCGTTCTTTCAATCAAACTCGTCCTTTCTGTATATTGATGACATGATAAGTACGGTTAAAAGTATTGTTATTAGTAGTGGCATTTAGTCACCTCTTTATTTTGTTTTCTCCTTTTGATTTCTTGGTCAGTGATATATTTTGCATAATTTACCGATTTGGATAACATGTTTAATTCTCTCTCTGATAAATTCTCAGTCGATAAATCAAATAAATCAGCACATAAGTTTTTAAACTTTAATTGATTCATATTCATCTACTCTACCTCCAACAAATCTCTAATCTTAGTCGGATCTTCGTCTTCCCATTTGATAAAGGAGAATAAATTTTTATTTAATTTTATATAGTCATCGATATTATTATTTACTTTCCAGCCGTAAGAGTCTTTAGTCGGCTTGTCTTTGTAAGCGTATAGATTATTATCCCTATCTCTAGCAATGTAATTAATACCTTCAACATTTTCTAAAATAGCTCTTTCGATATCCGACAACCTATCTTCTCGTTTTTCAATCGGCGTTGACGCGTATTCAACGCATAATTTAAAAAGTTTTTCTTTATCTGTTTCGCTCATTTCATAAAAATTTCCATATCTTGTATCAATGGCATAGGTTTCATCAGTTCTTACACTACAATAATATGTACAACCCATTTTAATGTATATACCCTTATCTATTACTTTGATTTCCCAATCTTCATTAATCTCTTTAATTTTTTTAATAAATTCTTTTGTTAACATTTAATCAGCCTCCTTCACAAACACACCATCAACAACCTTACCTTTACGATCCTTAATTTCTTCATACGCACTGGCCAAACATTCTTCAAAATCTAACCCAGTCTGCATGCAGAAGCCAATTAAAACAACAGTTATATCTCCAACTGCGTCTATCATTTCTTCACGGTCATTCTTTTCGTACGCATCTTTCAATTCTTCAACTTCTTCTTGTAGCTTCACTAGTTGACCAGTTCCATCGAAGGTATGCAAGTTGCGGTCTATGAACCACTGTTCTACTTTAGTGATTAGTTCTTGCATTTATTCGTCCTCCTCTTTCGTCACCCACATATAAGTCATAATGCAATAATTCGCTAAATCTAATAACGTATCTTTTACCTTTTCGTCTTCAACTTTAAATTCTTTACCCATCGCTGCGACGCCAATCCGTTCCATTTTTTCGTTTGCTCGCATATCAAAAGCCATTAAACCGTATTTGTTTAGATTACGTTCCCACGAATTGTTGTAATCGTGATTTTTGGCAACATAAGTTTCGTTTAGTTGTTTGCATATATCCGCATGAATATCGCCTAATGTTTTTGGCGCATTCACTTTTACTGGCGGTTTTATTTCAGCACCCATCTTCTTTTTCTTCCTTTCGATATTTGTCTCGCACCTGCCTGATAAGTGTTTCTTGTTATAAGATGAATAAATCTCTTTACTTTCAGCATACTTTTGTAAAGTAGGATATCGAATTCCAAACCGATCACATACTGCTTGTTTAGAAGTAAATAATTCTGTATTCCCTTGTTCGTCTGTTACTAATACCTCTAATCCTTCGCGCATTTTAAACCTCCTACATTTTAATTTAGCCCCCACTTTGTCCCCTACTTTAATTTAAAGTCGGGGCCGCTATAAAACTTGATACAATAACATTTAGAATAAAGTCCCCGACTTCCCCTACTTTTTTTGCCATTCTTTTTTGTTTTTGTAATAATAATCCCTTATTAATTATTATTATTAATTATTATTAATATTTTTTTCTTAAAAGTAGGGGAAAATAAATATAGATATAGATAAACCCAATAATATCAAGCAATTACCCGGCCCCTACTTTTTTGAAAAAGTCGGGGAAAAGTAGGGGAAAAGTAGGGGCTAAAGTCGGGGCTATTATTCTTTAATGTACAATTTAACCCGTTTCCCAATTTGTTTTGTGTCTTTTACTACGTATCCAATATCTTTTAATTTTTGAGTGAAAGAAGTTACTTTTTGAGGTTTCATTCCATACATCATACAAAAATCTTGATAGGATTTATAAATCAGCTTTTTGTCCATGTTGGGATCAATGCCTTCTTCGTCTTCAAACATCAATACCGAATCCACATCTTCTAAATAAGTCTTGACCATACTATCAACAATAGAATTTTTAGTTATTTTGCCACCGTTATGGCGAATGCTTTTCACGCCTTTAAGGGCAACATTTAATAAATAAGACTTTGCTTCTTTGGTGGTCAGTTTATCTATTAAACCAAAATCCGCCTTTTCAACAACGTTGTCACATGGAATTATCACCAGCCGTCTTTCAATCCCTCCTGTTTTATCTTTAAAGGTCGGCATATCATTGGCTGTAAAGATCAATGTCGCTGTATTTTGGAGTCTTCTAGGCGTTTGATAAATTGGACGTATCATAATAGTATTACCGGATGCTAACGCTTTAAAATTAGCTGACTTTTCTAAATAGGTCGCGTCAATATCATCCCCGATATTAACTATCTTGTCCTCTAGTTCTCCGACGCTGGTAGCGTCATTGAAATTATCTAGAGCGATATTACTTCCCATATCTCCAACCCACTCGTTCAACATCTCTAAGAAAGTTGATTTACCGTTAGCACCTTGTCTCCCAATAAGAAAGAAAACAGAATGAGGAAAGCCTTTGATTAGGATAATATGTCCCAACATTTCTTCGACCGTTTTTCTTAAATCTGGCCGATCCATAACTAAGAAATTTAAAAAATCATCCACTTCTTTGCTATAAGCTTTCGGGTTATACTCCACATCTAATAAATAAGGCGTAAAATTATCAGATGCTCCTTGAACAATATGCCCGCCTTTAATCTGATAGCCATTAGCTAATTGAATGGAATCGATATCCCCCTCATATTCATCTGCATTCTTTGACAGCTGGTGCAGCACTTCGTTGTCTTGGCTTTTTTTAAGCTTTTTAGACTCATTGATGGCCCTTAAAATATCGTTTTCATTACAACGCCATATAATGCCGTTTTTAACGTATATTTTATTTCTGTAGTAAACGACCTGATAATCACGAATAAATTCTTCGGTAAATTCAAACACATCAAATTCATCAGATTTTGATTTGGCCGAAAACTTAGATTTGAAGGTGTAGTTTGTATAAATATCATCTACTTTTTTGCCTAAGAACTCGTTTAACTTAACCTGGTTTTCCTCAGCCCATTTTTGATTATCTAAAGCTAGCAGTTCAACATACTCTCTAGCCCAGTCTTCTTGTATTTCGCCAGTCAATACAGATTTACCAATGACCGAGATTGCTGAAAGGGCGTTTCCGTATTCTTCCAAGTTCTCACGCTCTCTGCCTATATAACCTCTAATCATTTGACTGGCTTGACGTTTGTTTAAGGGTGTTACATTTCTAAAATTTTCTGTATTAACTGAATTTTTAGTTTTTTCAATTAGTTCTTCTGATGCCCAGGTGTTATGAAAATTAACTTCAATGACTTCCGTCCCACCATAAAAGATACGACTACAATCTTTCGGCGCAGGGTCTGCTTGTGGAAATTTTTTCATTAACCATTTATAAGTATTGGTTACCTGATTTGGGTCTCTTAGTATTTTGTCAATAAAAATAACCACTCTGAACTTTTGCCAATCGTCTTTATAGCTAAAGGACTTATAGATAAAAGCTGCATTGTGTTGGATCCAAGAACTTTGTAGAACGTCTTCGATTGTTACATAATCGTCTTCCGGAACTTTGGTCTTAACTCCGTTTTTAGCAACAGTGTTATCAAAATCTAGCATAAGTATTTGTTGGCCGATTAAGTTGTTCTTATTCCTCTTTCCGTTCATTACTCCTAAACAGACAGTGTGGCCAGCGGCCACTTTGTCTGCTAATTGTTTCGGAGTAACTACTTCTACTTCATCAACGATGGTCTGGCTGATTCTAGCAGCTTCACTCTCAACAGGCTTACGTTCGTATGGTATCGGATGAATATGTAGCTGATAATACTCAGCCATTTATTTCACCTCTTTCTAATTTAAAATGGCAATTCATCTTCTGCGTATTTTAAAAATTGATAATTTCTGTATGGGTTGGATGGATCCTTTTTATTCTTAGATTCAGTAATTTCTAATACAAACTGTTTGCCCACCGCCTCTTTAGCAAAAGCATCTCCTAAGGATAGTTGATCTTCCCAATCATCATCCGAAAGATTGATATCGCATGCGAAAGCTAGTTGACTAATCATTTTAATATTCTTTGATAACAAGAAAGGGTACTTTTTATATGACTCTGTTTCAGGGTCTACATTAATATTAATTAATTCATTGCGGTTATCGTACTCTCCGCCGACCACCTTGCAAGTGATAGCTACACAGTCATAACCACTTTCATAAACGACGTGTCCTGCTTTTTCAACGATTACATCGTACTCTCCGACAGGAATATTACCTTGACCGTTGGGATTGTCTTTCGCTGGGTCAAAGTTACCTAGAGTTTCCATTGCGATTTCTTTTAATGACATAATTATTTCCTCCTATTATTTAACTTTCGGTTTGCGGCGGGTTGAAACTGGGCCTTGGACAGATTTGTTTTCTGCGGCCTTAGATTGTTTAAACTCTTTTTGTGGTATTGCTTCTTCAATAGCTTCCTCAGCTTCTTCCGATGTTTGGACTTCCTCAGAGTTTGATTGAGGAGTTTCTTCTAAAATTTGCTTTTCCTCTTCCTCTTCCATCTTTTTAACTAATTTCTCTTGAACAATCCGGTCTGTTTTTCTTGTTTTCTCAAAAGCGCCAGAAACACTATCTAAAATAGTGATGATACGCTCGTCATCAATATTCTCCCTCTTGTAGTTTTTACGCTTGTCTTTAACTACTCGGATATAGTTTTTACCTATCTTCTTAGCTTGAATCATGTAATCACAATTTCCATTAACAATGTTCACGTGCTTTTCTTTAAGTGATGGTTTTTCATAAGTCACGTTATTTTCTTCAAAAGTCATGATTCGACTAACATAAATAATATTTAGTGGCAATGCTTTTAGTTCGATAACAAGCTGCTGAAAAATATTGTTAAAGGCTGCATAACCTTTTCCATAACCAATGTCCCCGATTGTTTCAACACCTTCTCGGTCACACACGTATTGTTCGATCATTACTACAATGTCATCGATAACATCGAGCACAATCGTTTCAAAACTATGCTTAGTTGTTTGTAATTCCGTGATAATTTGGTCAAGCTGGTCTACTACTGATTGTTTAATTTTTCCGTCTTTACCTCGAATATTTCTTAATTGAATGGATGGATAAGGGTTAGCGCTGGCGTTTCCGTCTGTATCTAAAAATAACGGGTTAGGAAACTCTCCGGCTAAGTACGATTTTCCGTTCATAGTAGCTCCATAGATAAAAAAGTTCTTAGGAGTATCCACCACTTTTTGTGGTTTGTTTGCTGGTAGGATTGGCATTATTTATCATTCCTTTCTGTTAGTTTGATGTAACCTTTTCGATTAGAAGTTGTTTGATACTTTTCGTAAATATCCGGATGATCTTCCTTAAACTTTTTGCTATCAAATCGCTTAGATTGACTTGGTAAAACGCGGGTTACGATAAAGAACGGTGTTTCTATTTTCTTAACGTCGTTCTCTTCCATGTTTTGATAAAGCATTTCTTTTAACTGCTTCTCCTGATCTTCGAGATGTTTAACAAACTCTTTATAACGTATTAAATTGGGGGCCAGTTTATTTAATTTCATCAAAGCAACGTCCATAGTTGTTCCAATTGTCATAAATTCAGTTTCAGTCATTTCTGGCTTTTCTCTTAAGTATTCAACCCTCACCCAGAAAGTTTCAATACTATCTAATATCTTTTCTTGGTAGTCTTTATCCGCAGGCACTTCAACTATTTCTAATTGTTCATTATTGAAGTCTGTATCAAAGTTTTCAGGTCGCTCATACAAAGCTAGCCATCCCATCTCGCAACCTGTTTGAGCCATGTATAGCTGCATTTGAGCCTTGTAGACTTCTAGCTTAGGTTGTTTACCATGCGTTTTTATTTCAAGTAGCGTCATTGTTTCTAAATCAATACCGTCAACGTTAGAACGGATGGATTTTTCTTCATCGTGGTATGTATTCACGATAAAAGACATCTCATTAACCGAATTAATATAGTCTCTAATTTGAGGCTCCAATTGATTGCCGTATGCTGTATAAGCATTTCCTTGGAACTCGTTTTCTATGATGCCTAATTTTTCTTGAGCTAGCTGATACTGCGTTTTGTATTTATTGATCCCAAGAATAGTCGGAACGTCTGAGCCGCCAACATAAATATTTCGATCTTTAGTGACGTTGTCGTCTTGCTTTTGCAATCCAAAGCCATTAAATGTTTCTAACATTTAATCAACCTCCTCGATCTCAACATTTTCTATACCGTATTTAATAAATTTCTCCGCAATTCTTTGGATAGATATTCCTGTTTCTTGCTTTAACTCTTTTATTCCATCCAACAATTCAACATCAATAAAAATAGGTTTGGTTGCTTTTGCTTCCTTTTCTTTTGTTAAAATTAATTTTGGTTCCGCCATTTAAATCACTCCTAATTTTGTTTTTAAATATATTTTCTTATCAAAGTCTTTCTTACCAGCTAGAGCCTTCCAAACAGACTCCTCGATAGTCTTGTTAGTTGAGAATTGAAAGACTGTAACTTTCCTTTTTTGACCATTTCGATGCGTTCTTCCTAGAGACTGCGCATAATCTTGATAACTGTATGTAGGCGTGTGGTAGACGACAATATTTGCATACTGCAACTCGACCCCTGCACTCCCTGCTTGATACTGAACAAGCGTTACGCTGTTTTTGAGTTTCTCCCAATCCGATTTGTGAGGTATGTTTTGCTTACTTCCGTTCACTTCAAATACCTTTTTATCTTTTATGATCGATTTGATATTTTTGAGTTCGGAAATGTAGTTATAAAAGATAACGATGTTATTGTCTGTGGCTTCAAACAGCATTTCTAAGTAAGCCAGTTTGTCTTTAATGTTTGCGTGTTCTCTCAAACCGTGTAATAAAGCGGATGGATTATCATAAGCTTTATCTTCTAATACGCGGTCTTTTTCAATAACTTTGTACTCTTTGCTAGCCTTGAAATTTATTTGTTTAAACAGTATTGGTGGCAAATCTAATACATCATCTTTCTTGACGCTTGTAGTGAAAGATTTGTACCAGCCGAGCAGTTTATTCTTTTCTTTATAATCAGCTACGGCATTGATTGTTTTATTACCAAAAAACTTTTGTTCCCATATTCCATACTCGCGATTAAACTGAGTTTTATTCTTCGTAAAACCAAACATAATAAAATAATTGATCATATCGGCTATACTGTTTGAAGCAGGTGTTCCGCTTAGCAATAAAAAATGAGTGGAATACTTAGTAAGTTGATAGGCTGCTTTACCTCTTTGGCTGGTTGGGTTTTTAACGTAATGGCATTCATCAAATACGACAAAATGTCTATGGTATTGTTTCCACTTTTTAGCTAAGACTCCATAAGACAACATTTGATAGTTAATTTCTATAGAGTATCGTTCTTGAACCAATTTAATATCTTCATCCCATCCACCTTCTTTTATCTTTGCAGGCGGAGCGACAATCAATAATGGTTCTCCTTTGTTATGTTTAAGATAATGATGGATTGCCATTAATGTTTTTCCGGTACCAACATCACTAGCTATTAGATAATTAGGATTAGATGAATTCACTATTTCTTTTTGGAAGTTATATAAGATCGTGTCTTGATAACTCATTTTTAACAACCTCCAAACTGTTCGCCACAAAAGCTATCCCGCCCGCTTGATTAATTTGTTTAATTTTTAGTTTTTGTAAGGCACTAACCACTCCGCCTTTGGCCTTTTTTACTTCTATCGCTACAAACCTACCTTTCACACAAGCTAAAATATCGGGTGTTCCAGCAGGCATGTATGCTGAGCCATGTATTTTTAAATGATAAGCTCCTAAACTATCTAAATACCGTTTGATGCTGTTTTCCACCTTCTTTTCCTCTTTCAACTATTCGACCTCCATTTTTATGTTATAATTAACTCAGATATATTTTTCTAAGCGCCTAACCCCGCACGGTAGGTGCTTTTTCTTTTTGAAATTCAAATTCCATTTCCAATTGTTTAAACATCAATTCGCGTGAAATGACTCTTTTCTTGCCGCGGAATATGGTTAAATAAATTTGGTTGCTAATAAAACCACCATTATTAAAATGCTCACGTAAAAAATCACACAGTTCTTCGTCTAGTAAAATTGCTTGAAATAAAATTCTATCCACCATACCACCCCAACTCTTCAAAAAGTAATGAAACAAATGGCCATGCGATAATGGAGAAAAACAGAAAAGTAAGAACGAAGTAAAGAATATTATCTTGTCTTTTCTTCATTTTTTGCAGTTTTTCTCTTTTAAGTCTTTCACAGTTTTCTTCTAGTTTGATGTTCATTTAACTCTCCTTTTCCCTAAATTCATTTACATCCACTCCTAATGCATCTGCTAATTTAAAAGCAGTTTCTAATCGTATAGTTTTCTTTGTCTTTCCATTCACTATGTTGTGGACTAGTGAGTAGGTTAATCCTGATTTTTTTGCTATTTCATAGATACTTCTTCCATCATCAATGATTATTTTTTTTAATTTTTCTAACATATTTACCCCCATATCTTGTGTATTGTTTTTATCTAAGCACTACATCTTGTTGATCGTGTATCTTGCTTGTGATATATTTAAATTGTGTTGCCCCACCATTCAGACTGGAGTGAATGATTTATTGAAGAACTCGACAGAACTTGCTAAAACATTCGCTAAATCTAACTTGGGAACAGAAGCTCTTTCTCATATAACGCCAGATGTAATCAACGCTACCAAGTCGTTTGCTAATGGTATAAGTAGTATTTCTGATTTAGGTAATACAAAAAAATAGAAAGCGAGGTGAGAAAATGGATTTGAAAATTAATGGTGATGGACAAATGCCTCAATTTCAGGTTATCGAAATGCGTCCAGGCTATATCAAAACTAGAATTAAATATTCTAATGGTTTGATATTAATCACAGAACAATCTCCCGAAGGAACAAATGTTTTTTCAAGTCATAATTTTATAAAAGAAATTGATGGTACTTTAACGCCCGACTTGTCTAGTCCTAACAAAAATTTTGTTGATATTAAAGAATCTTAATTTTTTTGTCCTTTATTTTAATTCCGTTTTTATTCACTACAATGTTGCTGAATTGGTTTCCCACTCGCCCTACCACTACACCGACTATCAATCCTGTAGTGACTAGGGCGACGTTTTTAATTATGTTTTTCATTTGCGTTCCTCCTTACTTAAATTTTTCTGCATCCATTTTTCTAAGGAATTCAATAAATCTAGAGATAATTACTATCGTTGTTTTTTGCGTCGGTTTAATCACCCCGTCTGAAAATTCTGGATCTGCGTACATTTCTGAAACGTATCTAGCAGCTTGTTGTTTTCCTAATCCAATAATTACCTCGGGGAGTTTTTGTGTTGTTGTTGCAAACGCAACATCTGTCGGTATTGGTGTCAGCTCCATGATTATCCTCCCTCCTTTTAGACCTCACTTTGTCGCATATTGAACAGTAAAACGTCTTTGTCTTTTCTGTTTGATTCGTGATTACCATTTCTTTATGACATGCTGGGCACTTCATTAATTGACACCCTCTACTTCCATAATTTTTAAAATGCCAGGTGTCGGGTTCAGCTCGCTACCACTAAACGATTGATAAGATAAACTGTCTAAGTAGATCATCAAATCTTCAAAACTTTCTCTTTTAACAGCTGTGTATCGAACAACATTCATCACATTTTTAATACGAGAATGAATTCTTCGTATGAATAAACCTTTCCACCCTTTGAATAAGTTGTCGCTATAATTTAGTCTTGTCTTTGCTAAGTGTTCTTTAGCAAATTGGTTCGCTAACGTGTGAACTTTTGATTGAATTTGTTTTTGTTCTTCATAATTAATCGTGATTTCTTTAGTGACGCGTTCAACTAAATTGGTCATTCGTTTTTCAGAATCTTCAACGTCTTTCTTCATTTGTTTCATTTCACGAACTAGTTTTAGTTGTGTTTGAATTGTATGCTCTAATTGTTCTAAACCTTGTGGATCTAACGTTGCTAAATCAGTCATTTATAATCTCTCCTTCTAAAATAATTTTTTGAGACAATAGGTCATTTATATCTCGAGTAAAACGATTTAAATTATTCAACAATTGGTTTAATTCTTGTTGAACGAGTGGGTCACTCTGTGCCAGCGAACTCAAATCGCTGTAAACAAGAGCACTTGCTTTGCTTAAAAAGCTATTGCTTTCTTTCAGTAACTTGTGCAAGTCGTTATACTCACTAATCTTCTTTTGTGTTTGATTCAATTGACCTTGTGAAGCTTGAATCGCTTCGTTGAGTTCGTCATACTTAATTGACTTTTCGTTGACTTCTTCTTTTTCTCTCAACAACTTCTGGTGTTCTTCTATCAATCGTTGGTTCGTCGTTTGTAGTTGATGAACCTTTGTTTTGATTTCGTGGTAGTCGTTGGGGAAAACTTCCTTTTCAACCACCTTGGTTACCGTTTGTGGTTCTTGATTTGAAAGTTCGTTGATGATCTCATCTTTTTGTTTGAGTTGTTTTTTTAATGACTGCAATTCTCGAACGGTCGGCTGTTCGCCTTGCTCAATTTTTTGCATTTGTTCTTGTTTTTGTTCTTCTGGAAGTGTGGCGATTAGATACATGTTTTCTAAACCTAAATTGGGAGTTGACTTCCAATTTGGAAATTTTTCATAAACAGCAATATATTTATTAACCTGTTTACTTGATATTGAAAGTTTAGTTTCACACCAGTTCATGAAGTTGCCGTGAGTTAAGTCATTCTCTTTAATGTGCTTTAATCTTTTACCAATTTCCCAAAAAGATTTTTTCCCTAATTCAAAGAATGAAAAAATTTCTTCTTCTACAACTTTTAAATCATTTGATAATGATAGTTCGTTCATTTACATGCTCCTTTCGTGATATACTCTCCTTAGAGGGAGGTGAAAATTAGTGACCGAATTCGCAAAATATTAGAGAAATTACGCTACCGAACGCGCATATGAACTTACTAAGTTAGCAATTGAAAATAACATGATTACTCCTAGCAGCGACCCTAAGGAAACCGCCTTAAAAGTCTACGAATTCTTTGATAATTTAACCGAAAAGTTAATTATTGATTCTGATAAATAACTTAACTAATTATTTGATCTTTAAACTTGAGATTGAATATTGAACTTGTTCTCTATATAAAGTTCAACTTCAACTTCATAATTTTCTAGAGCTTCTAATTCTTTTAGAAGCTCTTTTACTTCTTCAAAATCATTTGCCGTTACTTTAACTTTCAACGATCTATACATTTAAATCCTCCTTTCTAGGATGGTTGTTTGGTTTTCCGAACTTTGACATTAAAAAAATATTGGTCTCTTTCTTCGTCAGGAATTGATAAAGCTTCAGATAGGTCAATAATTTCTTGGCTATCAAAATAACCTTTTCCATTTAACTTTCTACTCAAGGTAGACTCTGACATATCAATTAAAGGTGTAAGATTTTTGTAAGTATTAAACTTTTCTTTAATCCGACCTTTTAATTTTGAATAATCAAAAAGCATAAATTTCCTCCTTTCTGTTCGTTTAACCGAACTTTATAATCTTATTATACGTATTTCCGAACTGATTGCAAGCATATTTTCCAAAATATTTTTATTTTTTGAAAAATACCTATCACTATTGACTTTTTAGTTCGGTTATGCGAAAATTATTTTACATTATAAGGAGGTGAGAAAGTGAAATTTTCTACTAGATTAAAAAATGTTTTAAAAGAAAAAAACATGACCCAATCTGAATTATCTAAAAGAACTGGTATTTCGAAATCAGTTATTAGTGAATGGCTTTCTGATAAATATGAACCCAAACAAGATAAAGTATATATTGTTGCAGACGCTCTTTCATTAAGTCCTTCATGGCTGTTTGGTGTTTCTGATAGCAAATCTATTGATCAAAGTATTCTTAATATATACAACCAACTAAACGAAACCAGGCAAAATAAAGTTTATTCTTTTGCTGAACAACAATTGCAAGAACAAAAATCAGAATTAGAATATTATGGTCAAACGGCAGCCGGTGATCCACTAATAGGAGAACAGGTTGCTCCAATCATAAGCGACAGTCTAACAGTAAGATTGTTGGTAAACGGAGACTCAATGGAAGATCTTTATCATGACGGAGATATTGTTACTTACAAAAAGCAACCTTCTTTAGAAAACGGAGAAATAGGTATCTTTGTTTTAAACGGTGGTGTCACTATGAAGAAATTTAAGAAAAATGGAGATATCAGATTACAATCACTCAACGACAAATACGAAGATATTGTTCTTACTGATAAAGATGATTTTACAATTTTAGGGAAAGTTATTAAATAAAAAATGCCACTCCCAAGCTAGTGACTTGTTGAGTGGCTACCCTGAGGGTTTATATTACAATAATAAAATATCATACTAAAGGAGGAAATGGAATGTTTGGTAAGAAAAAAAGTGACAACGGACGCAAAAGAAAAGAAATTATCGGTGAAGATGGTAAGATTTATGTAGAAAAGAAAAAGTCTAATTGGTGGAAGTGGGTTCTTGGGTTATTTGCAATAGCTGTAATTGGATCATTGCTCGATGGAAGTGGAAATGAAAATAACAACGCTAGTGAACCAAATCCAGTAAAAGCAGAATTGCCTAAAACAACAACTACCGTTGAAGTCACTACAACAAAAGAAACAACAACCACAGAGGAGCCTACCACTACTACAATTAGTGAAGCTGAAAGAAAAGCTTCTGAAGAAGAGATGATAGCTAATACTGACTGGAAATCAATTAGCTGGGAAGAACTCATGAGAAATTCAGAAGATTATCCATTCTCGGCGGTAGAGGTGCAAGGAGAAGTTCAGGTCGTTCAAAAAGATGGAAAAGACATATTCATTCAGCTAAAAGGTGACGGAGATGTCGATCAACCATTCATGATTTCAACATCTAAAGATGATCTAGAAAGCAATGTGTTAGAAGGAGATTGGTTAACTGTTAAAGGTTATTTCCTTCAGCTACTTCAATACGAAACTGTTTTAGGGGCTCAAAAAGAAGCTCCGTTAGTAGTCGCTGAAAAAATAACAATAAATTAAAAAACAGCCACAACTCCCCCGCTAAGAGTAAATTGTGACTATTTGATAAATACGAAAAGCCCTTTTAAAGGGTGTCTTTTCTGTACCCTATTATACCAAATGAAAGGAGAATTGACCATGTGGGTTGAAGAATTACCCAACGGAAAGTATAAATTTGTTGAGTGGTATTCCAACGAAAAAAATGGTAAAAGAAAACGGGTAAGCGTTACTCTAAATTCCAAATCTGCTCAAGCTAAAAATAAAGCTCAACAATTATTGAATAACAAAATAGCTAAAAAGAAAACTTCAATAGAGACAAAAAATCTAAAATTCAAGGATTGTTTTACTGAATTCTTTGAATTCAAAACGAAACGTTGGGCCCCTTCCACAACTGAAAACATGCGGTCAACTTACAATGTCTATATAAAAACTGCTGATCTTTACGATTACTACCTTGATAAAATAACTATTCTTGATATTCAAAAATTACTAGACGATATACAGTACGAACAAAACAAGTGTGCTCAAATCACAAATCGAGTGAAGCTATTAATTAGTGGTTGTTTTAAGTATATGTCTGTCTATCACGATTATACTTATAATTTAGAATTTTCTACTTTAAAAGTTAAACCAATAAAAAAAAGAAAGTCAATACAGTTCATAGATAGCAAAGACTTGCCAGGGGAATTAGCTAAAATACGCCAAGAATTAAACGAAATACAAGGGGATCTTATCGAGGTGATGATTTTAACAGGGATGCGCTTTGGAGAGGTCACAGCGCTCACAATTGACGATTTTAACGGTTCTGAAATAACAATAAATAAATCCATCGATTCCCGTTCGAAAAGAAAAGCAGGAACTACAAAAACTCCACATTCAAATAGAGTAATTCAGACCAACGATCGAATCAATGAGTTAATTAATAAGAATATAAGCTTAAATCGATTGCGCTTTGGCAATGAAGCTCGTTTAATATTTGCTAACAGAAATAATAATCCAATGCTTTTGACACCAATAAATGATAAAATAAAGAAAGTCAACAAAGACTATACTTCACATACTATGAGACATACCCACATATCATTATTAGTTGAAAATAATTTCGATATTAAGTACATCATGGATCGTGTAGGACACGCTGATGTGAAAACGACTTTGGAAATATATACTCATATTACTAAAAAACAAAAAGAGGAAGCGAAAGCTAAACTGAATAAGTTGGTCACTTTTTAGCCCCTTTTATATAAACCATAATCTCTAAATCCTATTGTATCAAAGGTATAGGAGGTGTGGTTGTAACGTTGTAAATTATACCTTAGAATACTAATAGAAACAATTTCAATTATAAAATCCTCTTGAAAGGAAACTCAATGAACACAATTAATAACATACTTAAACATCCTTTGATGCAGTTAGTAGGCTATCCTTTGTCGTGGATTGGTTTTGGACTAACTACCGCTATTTATTCAGTGAAGCAAGTCGACTGGTTAGATCTTGGGCTTTTAGCACTAGTTGTTATCTTAAGCAATATGACTAACCATTACAATTATTATCATCATATTTTAAAAGATCCCAAGGCTAAATCACCTATTATATACTATCTTTTATTAATAGGCTTGCTGACAGCCGCTTTGTTCTTTATGATAAACCAGCACTACATTATAAATATTTTGTTAATTATATACATTATCATAATAGTGGTTCAGTACCAATTTGTCCCTTTAGTTAAGACCATTTATCATATACTATTAAATAGTTATTTTACTGGCTTTTTACTAAATATTATCGCCTACTATTCACAGGCGAATACTTTAAACAATAAAGCAATGATATCTTTTATACCCCTTATTATATTGATGACAGCTTTAGAAATAAATCAGCAGTTTCTTAAAGGAATATATAATTTTAAGATACTTGAAAGAAAAATACCCGTAAAGATTACATACATAGTCTTTTCAATGCTAGTACTAGCGAGTATTACAGGAGTTTACACCTCACTACCCACTCAGTCTTTCTACCTCGTTCAAATTCTATTCTTTGTAGTTACACTTGCTATTTACTTACCAAGCTTAATCCCTGTCAAGAAACATCACCGTATTCAAAACAAGCTGAATTATCAGGGTGCTATAAGTATAATTTTCATTGTTTTTTATAGTCTTAGTTATTTATTTTAGAGTAAAAAAAAAGAAAACCCCCTTCTATTTTTAAAATGTACTGAACCCATAAATACGTCACTTTAATCAAATAATCTTTAAGCGGCTTGTAACCTGTATCGGATAGGAGACAAGCCGTTTAATTTTAGTTTAATTCTTAATGCTTGTAACATTCAATATATCCTTAAATCGTTTCAGCTCATTCTTCAATACTTTCAACCTTTCTCTATAATAGATTGCTTGTTTTAGAAGTCCTTAAAGACGTCTATCGTGTGGTCCAAGACCTTCGTTTCTCTCTCGATCACTCAAGACCCTCTTATGTTTATGACTACCCTTTATCAGCCTTCAAATCAATCGCTTGCA
>NZ_JBNUPJ010000012.1:0-60932 GCF_050409485.1 Facklamia sp. P12945 | reverse complement strand
CAGAGCGCATGACTGTTAATCATGATGTCGTAGGTTCGAGCCCTACTGGCGGAGTCTTTTTTTTTATAGATTTCTTTTTGCCGCCTTAGCTCAGCAGGTAGAGCGCTTCCATGGTAAGGAAGAGGTCGCCGGTTCAATCCCGGCAGGTGGCTTTTATAAAATAAATAAACAATTTTAAGTTTTATTACGAAGAATTTCTCTTTAACTTCTTCTAATAAAGCTTTTTCTTTTCTTCAATTTATTTTTGAAGAAAGATTTCCCTGTAATACTAGTTAAGTTATAATTTCAAAACTTATATCCACTCACTGTCTTTAAACTTTCATTATTCTTGCTATAATTTCTATTATTTTAACTTGATAATAAAGTAATAAACCTCTAAACTATAGAATGTTGTTAAATAACTTTAAAGGAGTTAAAGAATGAGAGAAAATATTGTAAATGAGTCACAGTTTGTTAAGATCATTGAGTCTTCTGTAAATAAGAAGGTTGGATTGTTCGAACAGAGTAAAGCGCGTTATTTTGTACGTTCTATGTATGCAGGAGCTATGTTAGTATTAGCTACAGCTATTGGCGTTTATGCTGCGGATTATATTAATGTTGGAGCTCCTCATATTGGCAAGTTCGTTTATTCAATCCTATTTGCTTTTGGTCTTTTATTTATTTTATTCCTACATCAAGAATTAGTTACTTCAAATATGATGTATTTAACGGCAGGTACTTATCACAAGTTTATAAGTCCTAACAAGACCGTTCAGATTCTTCTATTTTGTACCCTTGGTAATCTAGTTGGAGCTTTTGTAGCGGCCTTTATCGTTGCCCAAACAGGCGCTTTCAGTCAATTGACTGCTGAAAGCTTTATTGTTACTACTGTAAATGGAAAGTTAGGTAAAGATTTAGCTTTGATCTTCATCGAAGGGATTTTAGCCAACACCTTTGTAAACATAGCAATTGTTGGTTATTTATTGGCCAAAGAAGAAATTGCTAAGATAGTTATTGTTTTCGGCGCTATCTTCATGTTTGTGTTTTTAGGTTATGAACATGTGGTGGCTAACTTTGGATCATTTAGTTTAGTTGCTTTTAGTAATTATCAAGCAGAAGCTCTTCAGTTAGTGCCTGTTCTTTTAGCTTGGACTGTTGCTTGGGTTGCAAACTTTATTGGTGGCGGACTTGTTATTGGTCTCGTCTATGCATGGTTAAATGATGCTGGACTGGCACTTCATGATTAAAAAAATTAAGAAACCCTTGCAGCTTACATTAGCCACAAGGGTTATTTTTTATTTGTTAGGCAGAATGGTTAGTTCTTTATTCGCTAAGTTGATGACTTCACAGCCTGTTTCTGTAACGACAACTAGGTCTTCTATGCGTACGCCCATTTCACCTGGAAGATAGATACCGGGCTCAATTGAAAAAACATTTCCCACTTCTACTTTATTATGATTATGTTGGCTAACATCCCCATATTCATGGACGTCTCTACCAATAAAATGTCCGGTGCGGTGAGTGAAGTATTCACCATAGCCCGCATCTTCGATGATTTTTCTTGCGGTTAAGTCAATGGATGCAAATGACACCCCTGGTTTTACCTGTTTGATAGCCTCTTCGTTCGCTTTTAAAACAGTTTGATAGATTTCTTTATGCTTATCGGACACTTCGCCAAAAAAGACAGTTCGAGTCATATCTGAACAATATCCTTTATAACTTGATCCAATATCAATGATGATACTTTGTCCCACTTGAGGTAAACTATCATCGGTACTATGATGGGGGTCAGCACCATGGGGTCCATAGGCAATAATCGGTTCAAATGAAAAGCCGTCGCATTCGTACTCTTTATATAATGAAGCTAGTTGTTCTTTTATTTCATTTTCACTAGTGGTTGCATCTATCTTTTTAATCAGTGCTTGCATGACTTGATCGTTCCGATGTGATGCTTCCCGCATGATATCAATTTCTTCTTTTGATTTGATAGCACGAATTTTATCCACTAAGGGACTTCCATTTATATATTCAGCATTAGGATGTTGTTTCATCAAGTTAATTAAAAAATGACTTGGCCAGTTTTTATCAATACCGATATTACCAGCCTCTAAACCTTCAGCTAATTCTCTAATAATGGGTTCTCCATCATTATAATATTTAATAGCTAGATTATCTTTTTCCTTAAAAGTAGGGAATAATTGGTTAAGAATCAGTTGCATTTGTCCATTACGCTTAATTGATAATAATAAAAGTCTTTCACCAGGATCTGTATGGTATCCTACTAAATAATCAATTGTAGAGGGGTCAGATATTAAAAATTGTGAGATATCTTTTTTCTGCATAGCGTCTAGTAGTTTTTTTGTAGCTAATTTGTTCATATTTTTCCTCCTACTGGTAACTTCTACATAAACTATTATAATAGAAGAAAATGGTTATTGTAATGATTGGAGGTAAAAATGCAAAAGATATTTATTAGAATGATAAGATTCTACCAAAAATACATCTCCCCCTTAACGCCTCCTTCGTGTCGCTATTCACCAACTTGTTCAAGTTATACCATTCAAGCGATTGAGCGGTTTGGAGCACTTAAAGGTTCTTTAATGGGTTTAGCACGTATTTTAAGATGTCACCCCTTCCGAGAAGGAGGATTAGATCCTATACCGGATCATTTTACTTTAAGAAGGCAGCGGGTCAATAAATAAATTTTACCATGGGTTAATGAGACTATGGTAAAATAGTAATTAAGTTGAAAGTAGGTGAAAGGATGCTAGAGTGGCTCAATCAGTTCCTAGGCAACCATCCATTTGTGAGTTTACTGGATATTTTCATTGTCTGGTTCATTATTTATCGATTAATAGGCTATGCTAAACAATCTCGGGCAATGAATCTTTTGCAAGGAATAGGCTTAATTATTTTTGCCAAATTTGTAAGTCAAGGAATTGGTTTACAAACAATCGATTGGCTATTGGGGCAAGTTATTTCATGGGGAGTAGTCGCCCTTATTATTTTATTCCAAGCTGAATTGCGAAAAGCGTTAGAAAGTTTAGGGAAAATCCTTTTTAGAAATAGACAATCTTCAAGAAATCCGAGTGAAGAGTTAATTGAGGATTTAAAAAAATCCTTACTCTATATGTCAAAGCGTAAAATTGGAGCGCTCATTTCTATTGAAGGTGAAGATTCTTTAGAAGAATATATTAGTACTGGGACAACATTAGATTCTGAAATTTCTAGTCAATTATTAATCAATATCTTTATTCCCAACACGCCTTTGCATGATGGAGCAGTCATTATCAATGACTTTAGAATTGCGTCTGCCTCTTGTTATTTACCGCTTTCGGAAAGTAAATTAATTCCTAAGGAATTAGGAACAAGGCACCGGGCGGCAATTGGACTGGGAGAGAAAACAGATGCTTTGACATTAATAGTATCCGAAGAAACGGGCGCAATTAGTATTGTAAAGAATGATTTTTTACATCGTGATCTAGATAAAGAAGAACTACATGATTTGCTTAACAAATATCTTTATACAGAGATAGAAAAAAAAGACTCAAAAAGTCAAGATTCTAATATGTTTAAAACCCTCTTTAACAGGATGCGCTCAAGTAAAGGTGGCAAAAATAATGAATAAGATATTTGAAAAAAACTGGGCTGTGGGAATTATTTCATTAATTTTTGCTCTATTTATTTATACTTTTGTTACTAACGAAAACAATGCCCGTAATGCAGCCGTGAATTCTCAATTAGCTTCTAGTTTTAATACATCGGAGACTTTGTATAATGTGCCATTATATTTAGGCGATCATCCCGATGATATTTACGTTAGTGATCTTAAAGAAAGTGTGACCGTTCGTCTTGATGGCCCTAAAAACATTTTGAACCAAGTGACACGCGAAAACATTATGGTTCAAACTGAGAAAATTTTTAAAGGTCAAATTGGTGATCGAGAACTATTATTATTAATAGACGGCTTACCCGATGAAATCACTTATACCATCTCGCCTTCTAAAGTAAAAGTAGAGGTCCAACAGCGTAAAGTTGTGACGGTTGCTGTTGAAGTTTCACTTGATGATCTTCAATTAGAATCAGATTTTAAGGTAGAGTCTGTTAATATTGATCCAAAAGAAGTTAAATTAGTAGGCAGTCAAAGAGCCATTAATGCCATTGATTTTGTGGGCATTAGTATTCGCTCTAACCAACCGGTTGCAGAATCCTTTGCAGGTAATTATCGCTTACAAATTTTAGACAAAGATGGAAAGCCTCTCGATGTGAACTCAGAAACAATGGATATTAAAGCACAAGTGAACATTGTCCAAAACTCGAAAGAATTTCCTTTGAAAATTACTGCTATAGGAGAAGATAATACAAAAAATAATTATCGTTATTCCATTGTTGGTCAAGATAAAGTCACATTATTTGGTAGTCAGAAAATCCTTAATCCGATTAAAGAAGTAGAACTTGTTGTAGATGTTTCCGAACAGATAGAATCAGGTCAAGTTATAGGGTTACTGAATTTACCGAGTGGTATTTCGAGCGCGAGTATCAATGAGGCTAAAGTAGAAGTTATAATCGAGCCAGTGAAATTAAGTCAATAGTAACGTAATGAAAAGATTTAAGAAAGCTCACTTATAAGATTTAAAAAGGAGAAGAAAATGGGAAAATTTTTTGGAACGGATGGTGTTAGAGGAGTTGCTAATCAGGAATTAAGTCCAGAACTAGCATTCAAATTAGGTCGATATGGAGGATATGTTCTTTTACAGCACGCTGAATCTGTTGAAACACCAAGAGTCTTAGTTGCAAGAGATACACGTGTTTCTGGACAAATGCTAGAAGCTGCTTTAACCGCAGGTCTTTTGTCAGTTGGGATTGAAGTGATGCAATTGGGTATTGTACCCACTCCAGCCGTAGCCTATTTAACTAAAACGCAAAATGCTGTAGCGGGGATCATGATTTCTGCTTCACATAATCCTGCAGAAGATAATGGGATTAAATTTTTCGGTACCGATGGTTTTAAATTATCTGATCAGCAAGAAGAAGAAATAGAAGAACTACTAGATTCAGAAGAAGATAATTTGCCTCGACCAGTCGCTGAAGGCTTAGGCTTAATAGACGAATTCCATGAAGGAACTATAAAATACCTGAACTTTTTACAATCAACTATTTCAGTTGAATTAAGTGGATTGAGTGTCGCTATTGATGCGGCAAATGGAGCCACTTCACCCTTAATCAATCAATTATTTGCTGATTTAGACACTGATTTTTACACCATGGGTGATCGACCTAATGGGATAAACATTAATGATCAGGTTGGATCAACTCATCCAAAAGCTTTGCAAGAGCTAGTTAAGGAAAAAGAAGTGGATCTAGGATTAGCCTTTGACGGTGATGGAGATCGTTTAATTGCAGTTGATGAAAAGGGAAATCTAGTTGATGGAGATAAGATACTCTTTATTTGTGGAAATCATCTGAAGCAAAAAGGACGATTAAATGATAATACGATTGTCTCAACGGTTATGAGTAATATAGGTTTCCATAAAGCTTTAGAAGCCAATGAAATGGTTGCAATAAAAACGAATGTTGGAGATCGCTATGTTGTAGAAGCTATGCGTGAAGGTGGTTATACCTTAGGTGGTGAACAATCTGGACATATCGTCTTCTTAAATTTAAACACAACAGGAGACGGTCTATTAACAGCCGTACAATTAATGGCTGTTATGAGTGAAACGGGGAAGAAACTATCGGAATTAGCAGAAGAGGTCATCATCTATCCGCAAAAGTTAGTCAATGTTCGAGTTAGAGATAAACATACTGTTTTAGAAGAAGCAAAAGTTCAACAAGTCATTGAATCGGTTGAAAAAGAAATGGCCGGTGAAGGAAGAATTTTAGTTCGCCCAAGTGGAACGGAACCATTACTGCGAGTAATGGCCGAAGCTCCGACCGACGAATTAGTGGATAAGTATGTGCATAAAATTGCAGATGTTATTCGCCAAGTTAGAGGGATTGAATAAAATAAGCGCTTCATGAAATAGAATTTTCATGGAGCGCTTTGTTTTATTAAGCTAAACTAGAAAACTTTCGTCGATAAGCTGAAGGGGTCATATGATTACTTTCCTTAAATGTTTTTGAAAAGTGTGAAGGAGAATGAAAGCCAACTATATCAGAAATTTTTGAAATCGTAATAGACGTTTGAGCTAACAGTTTTTCTGCTTCAGACAGTCGCACATGAATTAAATAATCAATGGGAGAAAGTCCTGTTTGTTGTTTAAACAGTCTAATCATATAGTATTTATTGATATCAACAATATCAGAAAGCTGTTCAAGAGTTACTTTTTCAGAAAAATGTTCACGAATATAGTTTTTGATTATTTCGATTTCTTGGTGACGCACTTGAATAGAGGAGTCTTTAATGGACAGTTCATGGTGCCTCAGCACATGAACCATGACACACTCAATTAGTTTTCTTAAAACAAGTTCAGACCCTCTAAAGGGTTGTTTATATTCGATAAGGGCAAGATCTAAGTAATTTTTAATGGTCTGCGATTGATCGCAAACGATAAAAATATTATCCATTGATTCAATTTCAGCAGATGAAGTAAACAAAATTCCGGAAATTTCAACACGAAACCATTCTAATTTACGGATTGGTTGGATTTCAATCGAATGGTTAGGATTTAGGATGATGATATCACGTTTCTTAAAACCACCTATTTTCTCTTCAGAGATGAAATCAGCTGCCCCTTTATGAACATAAATTAAAACCAATTTATCTGAAGATTGGACTGTGAATCTTTGACTGGATGTGATTTTTTCGGATTGAATACTGTCTAGTTTAACAGAAGCTGAATTAATATCAGAAATATACATAGCGACCCTCCTTATTTTATATCTTCCCTACAATATATCATTTTAACAATATTATACACTAATTTTATTCCGATTGGTATAGTTAGAGTATTAAAAATTTTATATGATATTTTATTAATAAAAAGAAGCTTAACCATATAAGATTAAGCTTTGTGATATAAATTTTTTTAAACTTAATGAGAAATCATTTGAAAAACTTATTAAAACAATAAGAAAATCTTATATAATCAAAAAAATGGAATAGATGGACAATAAGGGTTATTTAAAATAGAAATAAGATACTAATAAAATCCTTTAAAATCAACTGTTAAAAGAAAAAATATTCTTTTATTTAGTAGCGCTTCAAGGATTATGGAGTCGTTTTATTTTGCATAAAATACTCTGTATAAAGATTGAGCCAGCGAATAATTTTATGATCAAATAATGTCAAGATGTCTGCATCGGGAATAATTAATAGATGGCGAATTAGAAAGGCCCCTTGATAATAGATTGATTGAATAAAATCGGAATTTTCATAAAGAGTGGTGGCGAATTCAGTGAGAATATACGCCAATGGGACGGTATCTTTTTTAATAACTGTTAATTTACCAGCTTCGAAGGCCACTTCTTTAGAAGTGGTAGTTTGCTCGGACAGCTCAGAGGTTTCGGATTTTTCCTGAGTTGTCGTTATTTTTTCTTGATTATGATTATCATTATCTTCTTGATCGTTAGTGACGGTTGTTAATTGATTGCTTGTGATTGTTGACTCATCTTTACTAGCTTGACGACTTGTTTGAGTACTTTCATTCGGATCGAAAGTAATCGGTGGAGTAGGAGCAATCACTTCCTGGGTGGTAGTTGTTGATTCATCCTCGGGTTTTTCAACGCTGGTGGTTTGTTTGTTGCTTGGGTTTTTAACGGGATTAGTCTCAACTGGACTGGATAGCCTGTGGAAGCCTGAAGCTTGCGTTTCAATATAGGGAGATTTGATGCTGATGATAAAAAAACACATCAACATTATAAAGCATAGAATAGTCTTTGAATGGTTTAATTTTAGCTTGTTTTTCTCACACACTTTTATGCTCTCCTCCCTAATGATTTGTTAATACTAGTTTATCATTAATTATTTAATTTATGTGGTTTGTTACCTGAATGTTGCCAGCTTGAGAAGAATGTCATTTAATGTTGCTTTGTTAAATATATATTTAATGATAAACTATTTAAAAGAAAAAAGCCTAATACTTAAGGAGGATTTATTATGAGAGTTGAAATCTATAACAGTTCAGAAGAGGCATCATTAAGAGCTTTAGAAATATTCAAGCTTAGTCAGCAAGAGGGGGCTGATGTATATGGTATGGCGACTGGATCGACCCCGGAAAGATTATATGAGCTTTTAAGTCAGTCGGATATGGACTTCAGTCAGGCTGTTGCAATTAATTTGGATGAATACGTTGGATTAGATGACGAGAATCCTCAAAGTTATGCTTTCTATATGAATGACCATCTCTTCAAAAACAAACCCTTTAAAGGCTCTTTTATTCCGAATGGACAGGCTAAAGATATCGATACTGAGTTAGCTCGATACGATCAAGTAATTAAAGACAATCCGGTTGATTTGCAACTATTAGGCTTGGGTTCGAATGGCCACATAGGGTTTAACGAACCTGGGTCCGATTTAGAAGCTGGCACATCCCTAGTGAGTCTGACGCAATCTACAATTGATGATAATCAACGTTTTTTTGGTTCTAAAGAAGAAACGCCTACCAAAGCAATTACGATGGGTGTGGGAGCTATTATAAAAGCTAAAAAAATAATAATTATGGCCTTTGGTAGTCAAAAGGCTCAAGCTGTACGAGGTATGATTGAAGGCCCTATTACATCAGACTTACCGGCTAGTGTTTTACAAAAGCATCGGAATGTTTACGTACTCTTAGATAGAGAAGCGGCATCCTCATTGACTCGTTAAAGTCTAAGAATAAATAATGGTGCTTCATCTTCGCTGATATTAAGTGTTAAAGATAATAGCTTTATATTCACTCTTTTATTGCAATCGCTTATAATAGATTTATATGAAAGGATGTGCTAAGGATATGTTTATGTATATTTTGTTAGGTGTAATAGGTATAATCGCTCTTTTTTGGGTAGGTGTTTATAACAATTTAATTAAAGCTCGTAACGGGGTAGAAGGTTCTTTTAGTCAAATTGACGTTCAACTTCAAAGAAGAAACGATCTGATACCGAATGTGGTTGAAACAGTTAAAGGATATGCTGAGCACGAACGCCAAACACTAGAAAATGTGACCAAAGCGCGTCAGCAGTTAGTTAATCTACCTGCTGATGCAAGTCCAGAAATGATCAATAGCAAATCTAACAGCTTAACTTCAGCATTATCACGTTTGCTTGTCGTAGCGGAACAATATCCTGATCTAAAAGCGAACGCTAATTTTCAAGAATTACAAAGATCACTTGAAGATACAGAAAACAAGATTGCAGTTTCTCGCCAACTTTATAATTCAAGTGTACAAACCTATAATGAGAAGGTTCAAGTTTTTCCTAACAATGTGGTAGCGGGAGTCCATGGATTTGGCGAGAAAACTTATTTAGAAGCTCCAGAAGCTGCTCGTCAAGCACCTCAAGTCTCTTTTGACTAATAATTTTATGCCTTCTTTAAAATTAGGCTTTGCATTGGCAATCAAAGAGAGTAGAATGTGAGTTACCGATCTTTAAAAGAAAGGAGGTAGAGAATGAATCGGATTAATCTTTATGTGCATTATGATGCCGTTACTAATTATTTTATGACGCGAGGAATAAGTCTAAAAATAATGGATTTCAATCGTCAATATTTACCACAAAATATTATTTTAGCGAATGCACCGGAAGAATTCGGTCGTTTTGACGTTCAAACGGATTTTAAAATTCTACGCAATCAGACAGAAGTTTTAGACTATTTTGAACTTTGTCAAAAAGAAGGGCGTCGAATGTCTAATTGGATTGATTTCGATAGTATGGAATTGATGCACCAATTAACCCCCGTTGAAATTTCAGAACTACTCTACCTTTTTCACGCTAATAAAGCCTTGAGATCACCTTTCTTTTATAAGTTGCAAAATAACTATGTTTATTTAACCATGTCAAATGGCCTAAATAAAACATATTATCGGCATATGTCTCACTTTTATGGGCGCTTTGCTCGGGCTCTAAGTGAACATCTGTCTAACATAATCAATGAAAATGTTGGGTGGTTTACAAGACGGAAAAAAGTAATAGCACCAATGCCCGTTAGACTAGTAGAGGAATTAAGCCCCCTATTTATGAATGGGTTAAAAATTGATTTAAAACAAGCCATTAAAGAAAATGATACTTGGAGTATCCCTCTATATATAATTGAGGATGAATTAACTTATTTAACACGTAATTTCGATCGTAAAGATGCTGTTGGACAGATAATTTACCAAGAATCAACCAGTCAATGGCGCATCGAAGACTTAAGCCAACAGTTGGAAGACAAGACGGAGGGAACTCAATGAAAATAATATTACTATATGGTGGGCAAAGTGCTGAGCATGAGATCTCTATTATTTCAGCTCATAATATTTCGCAAGCAATTATGTACAATTTATATACAGTGCAGCCGATTTATATCACCAAAGATGGGCAATGGATTCAAGGGCCGGAAATGAATGAACCTTCTTTAGGTGATCAGCAATTAATATTTAATGAATCCGATCATGCAAAGTGGTCAACCACAAATACACCTTCAAAAGGAGTGGTTATAAAACCGGGAGAGATTCAAGAGGAGGATGCCATAGTCTTTCCTGTTTTACACGGTCCTAATGGTGAAGATGGCACTATTCAAGGCTTTGTAGAAGTTTTAGATATGCCATATGTTGGAGCAGGGATTACCGCTTCAGCAAATGGTATGGATAAAATCATTTCTAAATCTTTATTTACCCAAGCAGGCATTCCTCAAGTTCCTTATGTTTCCTTTGATGATGTAGAGTGGAAAAATCAGCAAGAAAACTTAATTATTAAAGCTGAAGGAACATTACTGTACCCAATGTTTGTCAAGCCAGCTAATATGGGATCGAGTGTTGGGATTTCTAAGGCTCAAGATAAATATCAGCTAATTGAAGCAGTTAATGAAGCTTTGAAGTATGACCGTCGCATTGTGGTTGAGCAAGGAATTAGTGCTGATGAGTGTGAAGTAGCCGTTTTAGGTAATGAAGATATTCACGTGTCTTGTGTGGGACGATTGGTAAAAACCCAAGATTTCTACGATTATTCCGAAAAATATATTAATAATACGGTTGAAATGGAAATTCCAGCTGATTTACCTGAAAGTCTATCTGAAGAAATTCAAAACTATGCGAAAAAAGCTTATCGGGTGATTGATGGTTCTGGATTAGCAAGGGCCGACTTTTTTGTCACTGCTAACCATGATATTTACATTAATGAGCTAAATACCATGCCAGGATTCACCCAATACTCGATGTATCCAAGTCTTTGGAAAGCAACAGGCTTAGAATATCGGGACTTAATTGAAGAACTCATTCAATTGGGGTTGAGCCGACATAAAACAAGGTCTCAAATGAAAAGTTATAAAAGTTAGGGAGCGAGTCTTTGAAAGCAATTCAAATTAACGAAATCATCAAGACTTTAAAACTAAATCCGTTTAATTATCAGCCAGTCTTAGGTCAAGAAATTACTAGTGTAGAGTTTGACTCACGTAAGGTCAAAAAGGCTAGTCTTTTTGTGCCATTAGTAGGGGGTACTACGGATGGTCATGACTATATTCAAAATGCAATAGATAATGGTGCCATCGCTTGTTTTTGGTCACGTCCTATAGAAGAAGCACCCTCTGAACAATTAATTGTTATCAAGGTTGAAGATACATTAGCGGCCTTTCATCAATTAGCAAATTATTATCGTCATCTTATTCAGCCTATTGTGATAGGTATCACAGGGAGTAATGGTAAAACAACTGCTAAAGACATGACAGCCATGAGTTTAACTTCAAAATATAGTGTCCATAAAACCCAAGGGAATTATAATAACGAAATTGGTATGCCTTATACACTATTACAAATGCCTGAAGATACGCAGGTATGTGTCTTAGAGATGGGGATGAGTGACTTTGGAGAAATTAGTCGATTAAGTAAAATCGCTGAGCCTGATATTGCTGTAGTGACTATTATCGGAGAGAGCCACTTAGAATTTTTAGGGAGTCGGCAAGGCATTACACAAGCAAAATTAGAAATATTAGATGGTCTCACTTCCAATGGTATTTTCTTATACCCTGGCAATGAGCCTTTAATTGAAGCAGAGTTGCAAAAAAAACAGGTTAAAATTAAAAGTTACTGCTTTGGTTTTGAAAAAAGTGATGATTTTTATGCTTACGCTATTAATCAAGAATATAATAAAACTTTTTTCCGCACGAATATTGATGAAAATGTGCTATGTTCGATCCCAATCATTGGAGCCTATAATGTTACTAATGCTTTAATTGCTCTAAGCATTGCTAAACTATTAGAAGTTCCTACCGAACAAGCTATTTTCCAATTATCACAATTTAAACTGACAGCCAATCGGGTACAATGGTTAACCACTAAAAATGGCGCTAGACTTTTAAATGATGCTTACAATGCCAGTCCAACTTCCATGCGAGCTGTTTTAAATACTTTGGCTGATGTTGAAGTAGAAGGTGCGGGCCGTAAAATTGCTGTTTTGGGTGATATTAGGGAGTTAGGAGCCAAAAGTGAAGAATATCATCGTAGTTTAAAAGATTCACTGGACGTAAGCGTGCTAGATAAGGTATACTTGTTTGGCGACCAGATGGCTTATTTATACGATGAATTGCAAAAAACTTTTGCAAAGGAACAGTTGTTTTATGAAAAAGCAGATCATCAACGTTTGATAGACGCTCTTAGTATAGAGACATCAAATGAAGATGTCATCCTAGTTAAGTCTAGCTTCGGTGTTGACTTACTGAGCGTTGTGACGGCGTTAACTGGAATCAAAACACAATGATCAACCATAAGGTTTAAAAACTTTATAAACAGATGATAGTGGGGCTGGGGTAAATACCCAGTCCCTTGTTGAAATTCTTATCAATAGAAGAAAAGGAAGAATTATTTGAAATTTAAAGATTTACAATTAGATGAACGATTAGTTAAAACACTTGATGAGTTAGGTTTTGAAGAGCCAACTCCCATCCAGCAAAAAGCAATACCTGTAGCACTGGAGGGCCGTGACTTAATCGGTCAAGCGCAAACAGGAACAGGAAAAACAGCAGCCTTTGGTCTGCCTTTATTAAATAAACTGGAAACCAACCATGATAATATTCAAAGTTTAGTGGTAGCTCCAACAAGAGAACTCGCTATCCAAGTTCAGGAAGAGTTATTTCGTTTAGGAAAAGGCGTTCGTTCGCGTATTTATGTGGTCTATGGTGGCTCACCAATCGGTAAGCAAATTGAGCGTATTAAACGTAATAAACCACAAGTTATTGTGGGGACTCCAGGACGACTACTAGACTTAATCAATCGAAAAGTTTTGAAATTAGAGCATGTACAAACTTTGGTTTTAGATGAAGCCGACGAAATGCTAAATATGGGTTTTATTGAAGATATTAAGTCAATTGTTTCTAAAACACCTCAAGCAAGACAAACGTTACTCTTCTCAGCGACTATGCCACCAGCAATTCGAAACTTAGCAGATCAATTTCTTAAATCACCAGCTCATGTACATATTGAAACAAAACATGTAACAGCAGACTTGATTGAGCAATTTTATGCTAAGTGCCGTGACGATGAGAAATTTGATGCCTTATCACGTTTTCTTGACGTTCAAATGCCTAAGCAAGCGATTATCTTCTGTCGGACTAAAAAGCGTGTCGATGAAGTCGGCCGTGGTCTAAACCTAAGAGGTTACAATGCAGAAGTGATCCATGGTGATATTACTCAACAGAAACGGTCTAGCGTGATTAACGCCTTCAAAAAAGGCAATGTAGAACTCTTAGTCGCAACTGATGTTGCCGCCAGAGGATTAGATATTACAGGCGTTACTCACGTCTATAACTATGATATTACGCAAGATCCTGAGTCTTATGTTCACCGTATCGGGCGTACAGGGCGTGCAGGCAATGAAGGTTTGTCATTAACCTTTGTCTTACCGACTGAAATGCCTTATTTAAGAACCATCGAAAAATTAGTCGGTAAACAAATGCAACCGATGAAACCACCAACCATTCAAGAAGCACAGCAAGGACAAATCCACCAAATTATCGAACAGATTAATGAGCAATTAGAAGGCGACCAGGTTAATCATAGTCGGCAAAATGCTAAACTACTTTTAGCTAACTATGAAGCGGAAGATTTAGTAGCAGCCCTTTTAGGACAAATTGTTTCAGAAAGCCGTGAAATTGCCGTTTCGATTTCACCGCAAAAACCATTACCAAATGCAGACCGCAAAAAACGGAATAATCGTGACAACTATCGCAAAAAGTCTGGCAAATCAAACCGCAATAAATATTCCGGTGGTAATAAAGGCAACTATTCAAAGTCTAACAAGAAAAATTTTAAGATGAAGAAAAAAGAGCGTTAATATTTGAGGTATTATAATGGAGATAGGAATTGATATTGTAGAAATTGATCGGATTGCTAAGGCCCTAGCTAGACACAAAGCTTTTCCAAATAAAATATTATCAGATCAAGAACTACGAGTATTTGATAAATATTCCTCTCAGCGGCAGCTCATTTATTTGGCTGGCCGCTTTTGTGCTAAAGAGGCTTATGTTAAAGCTATGGGTACAGGGATTGGACACTTGAAGTTTTCTGATATTTCAATTATCAATGACGAGAGAGGACGACCTAAGATTACAGCAGGTCCAATAATAAAACATGCCAAAGTATCGATTAGTCATGGTCAAGATTACGCAACGGCTATGGTTGTAATGGACTGTGATCAGCAAACGATTGACCAAGCCTATCAAAAATTTATAAACAAGTCGTAAGGAGTCAAAAAATGTATCGAGCAAGTGAGCACCGCCCAACGCAAGCAGTCATTAGTTTAGAAAACATTAAACATAATATCAAGCTATACCAAGATAAGAAAGCTTCACATCAACAAATATATGCAGTAGTTAAAGCCAACGCTTATGGACATGGAGCAATTCCAATTGCTAAGGCAGCCATTGAAGCAGGTGTGAATGGATTGTGCGTTGCCACAGTAGATGAAGCCATCCAACTCCGCAAGCTGGGTCTGACTAAAATACCAATTTTAGTAATCGGCTTAACATTACCCTATGGAATAGCCGAGATTTTATATTATGATTTAACGATTACTGTTTCAGATTTAAGCTTTTTTGACCAGTCTTTCCACCAGCTTAAAAAGAATCAGCAAGAGAATCTGTTGAAAGAGAATCCATTAAAATTTCATTTGAAGCTGGATACGGGGATGTCACGAGTGGGGTTAAGGACCAAAGAAGAAGTACTAGCCTTTGTTGAAGGCGTTAAAGCTTATTCGTGGCTAAATTGGCAAGGGGTTTTCACTCATTTTGCAACGGCTGGTGGTGGCCCCTTAAGTTATATTGACTATCAATGGGAGCGTTGGCAAGCTTTAATTTCTTATATTCCTGATTTTGTGTCTTTAAGACACTTTGATAATTCAGCCATGGGACTTTATCCTGCAATTGGCGACCGATCAGATATTATACGCTTAGGTATTTCCATGTATGGTCTCAATAGTAGAGACTGTGTCCCTGAAGATTTAGTGACGGACCAGCAAATTACTGATTATCATTTAGATAAAGAGGGTTTACGCAGTAAAAATTCTACAAATGAACTTAATTTGAAGCCAGCATTTCAATTGTTGTCTGAATTGTCCTATGTGAAGAAAGTTGAAAAAGGAACGCGTATTTCTTATGGAGCAAGCTATGAAAGTCCAGAGGATGAATGGATTGGTACTATTCCGATTGGCTATGCCGATGGTTGGCTTCGCGCTTATGCTAAAATTCCTATTTTGGTAGAAGGATATGCATGCCCTGTTTTAGGTGTGATTAATATGGATCAATTAATGATTCGTTTACCCAAGGAATTCCCTGTGGGAACGGAAGTGACAATAATCGGTCAAGATGGTAAATATTATAATCACCCCTCTTTGTTGGCACATATGGCAGGAACTATTTCCTATGAAATATTATCATGTATTAGTGAAAGAGTTCCTCGAATTTATATATAGGAGGATAATATGTTAGAAGTAGCTATGAAAACAGTGGGTCCTATGCAGGAAAATACTTATGTAGTGATTCATCCCAATCAAGAGGTCATCCTTTTTGATCCGGGTGCAGAAGCGGATAAATTGATTGAATGGATTGATGGTCAAGGCTGGAAACCGAAAGCTATTCTTCAAACCCATTGCCATTTTGATCATATTGGTGGTTTAGACCAATTGAGAGATTATTATCACGTTCCAGTCTATGTACATACATTAGAAGCTGATTTCCTCGGTGATCCAGCCTTAAACTTGTCTACAATGCTTACTCAACCGATTATTCAGCGTAAAGCTGATCATCTTTGGGAAAGTATGGGGGAAGTTTCAATCGCTTCTTTTAAGTTTGAAGTGAAGCATACACCCGGACACAGTCCAGGTCATGTGATTTATCTATTTGATGAGGATAAATTTGTGATATCTGGTGACCTTGTTTTTGCAGGCAGTGTTGGACGTACGGATTTACCGAATGCTAGTCATCAACAATTAATGGAAAGTATTCAACGCGAAATTTTACCTTTGAGTGATAATTATCAGTTGTATCCTGGACATGGCAACCCAACGTTTGTAGCCCAAGAGCGCCAGAATAATCCTTATTTTCCTAAATAATTATAAAATCCCCGTTAACTCTTCTTCGAATAGAGATTAGCGGGGATAAATATTTTAAATGTACCAGAATTCAACCGTGTATTTACGGCGTTGCAAATCTTGAACGAGGTTTTGAAAGGTAAGACGGCTAGTATCTTGGTGGATTTGAAAGAGGATATAGGAACGGTTGTTAAAATCGGTCTTATCAATGGTCATTGAGGAAGAAATATCGCAATAACGGTTAACTAGACGGGCAATCTTAGTGAGATTGCCCTTTTTACCGAGGGCTTCTACTTTTAATATATAGCCTACGACCGGCATATCCCAAGCTTGATTTAAAAAGCTCAGAAAGTTTGTGTGTTCCACAATCCCTAAAAAGGTATGTTCCTTACTTAAGACAGCAACATAGGGTAGGTCTTTTATGGCAAAAAACAATTCCAAAATTGAATGGTGAATACGGATAATTTTGGTGGTGTTTTTTAAAAAGCGGGTCACGGGTAAAGAACTAAGATCAGCGTCAGGATGATGAAATTTATATTGATAAATATGGAAGCGGTAAATGTTACCACGGAAAATGGATTGGCTATCATCTACCACCGGGGCGCAACGAAGATTATTTTTTTCTAATAATTCAATAGCTTCTAGACAAGTGCATGTTTCCGGTAGAGTGAGAAGGGCATTTTTGGGTGTCATTAAGTCTTCAATCATTAGTTTCTCCAATTCTTTACTAATTATTTAGGTAAAAGTTGGCATCTACTCTCCTATTTTATCATAGTAATTAAAATGCGCAATCGTTCTCTCATAGTTTTTTAATAATTTGCTAGTTTCTATCCAGATAAAGTGTTGCTTTTTATATTGAAATTACCTATTATAAAAGTAGTCGAAATTTTTAGATGCATAAAGGAGAAATGAACTTAACTATGGACTCTTCGGAGAATTCACTGATAGCGCAATTAGTCTTAATTTTATGTTTAACCGCAATTAACGCTTTTTTCGCTGCAGCAGAAATTGCTTTTGTTTCAATTAACCAATCGAGAATGAGAACGTTAGCGGAAGAAGAGCAGAACAAAAAAGCACAACGAGTGCTGAGATTAATCGATAATGCAGATGATTTTTTAGCGACCATCCAAGTAGCAATTACTTTGGCAGGTTTCCTTTCATCTGCGTCAGCTGCAACAAGTTTTGCAGATTATATAGTAAGATGGATACCATTTTTTCCGGGTGCGAAGTCACTTTCAATAGTGATAGTAACGGTCTTGCTTTCTTATGTGACCTTGGTCTTGGGTGAGCTTTACCCTAAACAAATCGCTTTACAAATGCCTGACAAAGTAGCTATGGCTACTAGCGCCATTGTTGAATGGGTTCAAAAACTATTCACTCCATTTGTTGCCTTATTATCGGTTTCTACTGGCTTTTTAAAGCGGTTAACACCTATTGATTTCAATGCTGATAACGACCAGTTTACCCGTGAAGAAATGGTGGCTATTCTAACCCAAAGCCAACAAGAAGGAACAATCGATTTAGCGGAGTATTCAATGCTTGAAGGAGTCCTGTCGCTTGACTCTAAGCTTGCAAGAGAGGTCATGGTTCCACGGACCGACACACAAATGGTTGATATAGAAGATGAGTACGATGAAATTCTCACAACTATTTTAAATAGTCCTTTTTCACGTTTGCCTATTTATGAAGAAAGTAAAGATAATGTCATTGGTGTGCTCCATGTTAAGCAATTATTAAAAACGGCCAGTCAACAAGGTTTTGATCAGATTGATTTTTTAGAAATTGCTAACGATCCTCTATTTGTCCCTTCTACGGCCTATATTGATGACTTGCTGTTGGAATTCCGTCGAGAAGAGACCCATATGGCTATCTTACGAGATGAGTATGGTGGTGTCGAGGGAATCGTTACTCTTGAAGATTTAATTGAAGAAATAGTAGGTGATATCAATGATGAGTCCGATATTACCGCTTCTGTCGTTCGCAAGATCGATGATATGAATTATTACATTAATGGCGTTATGACCTTAGAAAAGTTCAATCATTATTTTGATGAGCACTTAGACTCAGAGGAAGTAGATACTATCGCTGGTTTGATGATTCAAGTGATTGGCTATGTACCAGATGATGACGAGCGTACATCAGTCAGAATGAATGACTATGTCTTAACGACCAGTAATGTTGAAAATGGAAGAATCCGTGGTATTCAAGTCACTCATGATTCAGCCTATGCTTTAGAAACAGATTATAGTCTCTATGAATTTGAGCACGATAGCGATCGTCGGGATAATGACTATGGTTTAGATACTGAAAAAAAATAAAACAAACCGCAGTGAACGAGTGAGTCAAAAGACCTTCTCGTTCACTCTTTATTTATAAGGAGATGAAAGTATGTTAAATGAAATGATGCATCGACCGGTAGTGATGGAATCCATCGTTCAATTTATGCGAGAGGGTCAATTGCCTTTTGAAGGACAAGTTGCAGAGATAGAAGCCTATGCTAACGAGAGAGGAATACCCGTCATTCCTCATGAAACAGCAAAGTTTATTGATTTTTTATGTGCAAGTCTTCAACCCCAGCGCATTTTAGAAATCGGAACAGCTATTGGTTTTTCTGCTAGTTTAATGGCTCAGCACTTACGAAATGATGGACACTTAACCACCATTGACCGCTACCCTGATATGTATGAAAGGGCAAAAGAAAATTTTGCTAAACAAGGGCTAAATAATCGTATTGAACTTCTTGAAGGAGATGCAGCAGACTTATTGCCCCAGCTAGATGAGGCTTATGATCTTATATTTATGGATTCCGCCAAGGCAAAATATATCGAATTTTTACCTGAGTGTATGCGTCTTTTGCGACTTGGAGGGATCTTGATTATTGACGATGTTTTTCAAGGAGGAACCATTTTACACGACGAAAAAGAGATTCCCAAACGGGTTCGTAAAATTCATCGTAAACTCAATGAGTTGCATCAAGTAGTTTTAACTTCCAAAGAACACCGTTCTTGTTTAATTCCTTTAGGAGATGGTTTGCTAATGATTCGTAAAGAATCAGATAAGATTGATTTTTAAAGCCAAAAACAAAGCAATTAAAAGTGTCGTATTTTGACTATTTACATGATAAAGGTATAATATGCATAGAAGAAAAAAGGAGTCGCAAGCTCAATAATAAACCCTTCCTCGTTAATTTTTTTATGAGAAGGAGATAAGGAGTGAAACAGCGTGAAATTAATTCTTGTTGTGGACGATGAGAAACCAATCTCAGACATCATTACATTTAATTTAAAAAATGAAGGATTTGAAGTAGAGACAGCTTATGATGGTGAAGAAGCTCTTGAAAAGTTTGCTGAAAAATCACCTGATCTCATTTTGTTAGATCTAATGCTCCCTAAAATTGAGGGACTCGAGGTGTGCCGTGAGATTCGAAAAACCAGTTCTGTGCCAATTATTATGTTAACCGCTAAAGACTCTGAAATCGATAAGGTTTTAGGCCTAGAGTTAGGTGCAGATGATTATGTGACAAAACCTTTTTCAAACCGTGAGTTGGTTGCTCGTGTTAAAGCTAATTTACGTCGAAATACTGTAAGAGAAGAAGAACTAGAAGCTGCTCAAAATAATGACATCGAAGTGGGAGACTTGATTATTCATCAAGATGCCTATATTGTTTCAAAAAATGGAGTTGAAATCGAGCTAACTCACCGAGAATTTGAATTGTTACATTACCTTTCTTTACATATTGGCCAAGTGATGACGCGTGAACATTTATTAGAAACTGTTTGGGGCTATGATTACTTTGGTGATGTTCGAACAGTGGATGTTACTGTAAGACGTTTACGTGAAAAAATTGAAGATTTACCAAGTCATCCGACCTATATTATCACTAGAAGAGGGGTTGGCTATTTTCTTAAGAACCCAGATCAAGAGTAGGGAGCAGTTTAATGAATCGTTCGTTTTTATGGATACAATCGATTTATGTGAAAATTCCCTTGCTATTTGTAGTGATTTTAGTAATCGTTTTTCAGTTTGTCAGTATCTATTTTATTGATCAGTTGGAAACACAGACCGTTACTGCAATGAAGGAACAGATAAATACGCAAATCGATTTTCTTACCAATAATGTTGTCCCCATTTTAGAAGATCAACAATTGACGACTGAAGACCGTAACCAGCGCCTAGAACAGGCGCTGGATTCTTTCAGTTCAACCTATTCCACTAAAATTCAAATTGTTAATTCACAAGACTATCTATTAGCTACTAATGACTTGGCTGAGCGTTCTTCGATTGGAACTCGCACGAATGATGAATTAGTCCGTAATGTTTTAATTAACCAACGTCCCTTAGAGGATGATTATTTCATTCGTTTTCAACAACCTTATCATGTGGTGAAGCCGATTCTTTCGAACAAGGGAGATCGAACCGTCATGCTAGGGGCTATTGCTGTGCAAACAGAAATGGACCGGATAAATGAACAAAGAGAGAAGGTAACAGATCTCTTTTTAAGAGCCATTTTAATTGCCATTTTAGCTGGTTTTATTTTAGCCTTTGTGCTTTCGCAAGGGATTACTACCCCGATTGAAAATATGCGGCAACAAGCTTTACGCATTTCGGAAGGAATATATGATTTTCCGGCTGAAGTCTTTGGACATGATGAAATAGGAGACCTTGCTGTAACCATTAATGACCTGGCTGTAAAAGTTAGAGATGCGCAAGAATCGACTGAATCGGAAAAGCAACGCTTAGATGGTGTTTTAAGACATATGACTGATGGCGTAATTGGTACCGATCGTCGAGGAAATATTCTCTTAGTAAATGATCGAGCCTTACTCTTATTAGACATGTATCAAAACGAAGCTGTAGGTCAGCCGATTTTAGAAACTCTAGGCATTAATGAAAATTATACCTTAGCTAAGTTTTTAAAAGGGGATCATGAGGTTTTGGTTAATCGCTTCGTCGATGGGATGAAGACGGTTTTAAAATGTGAGTTTTCAGTGATCAGGCGAGAAACAGGCTTTGTAACGGGCCTAGTTTGTGTGATTCAAGACGTTACTGAACAAGAGAAAAATGAACAAGAACGTCGTGACTTTGTTTCCAATGTTTCTCATGAATTAAGGACCCCGCTGACAAGTATCAAGTCTTATTCGGAAGCCCTAGTGGATGGAGCTTGGAAAGATGAAATGCTTGCTCCGGAGTTTCTTGAGGTTATACAATCAGAATCTAATCGCATGATTCGGATGATTGGTAATTTGCTAGATTTGTCTAAGCTAGATGGCGGTCAAGTGAAGCCAAACTTTGAATATATTGATTTTAAGCGTTTAGTTAACTATATCCTAGACCGGGCAGAGTTTACCTTAGAAAGTGAAGATAAACCTAAGTACCAAATTGTTCGTCATTTAACCTCAAAAGAAATTTATGTAGAAATAGATCAAGACCGTATTACTCAAGTGATTGATAACTTAATGAATAATGCGATGAAATACTCCCCTGATGGTAGTAAGATAATTGTAACCTTGGCGGATTATCGTGACCATGTTGTATTTAGTGTGAAAGACTCAGGCCTAGGAATTCCGCAAAAAGATCTTCCCTATCTGTTTGATCGTTTTTACCGAGTAGACAAAGCACGTTCGCGCCAACAGGGAGGTACTGGATTGGGGTTAGCCATTTCTAAAGAAGTAATTGAACTTCATGGCGGTAAAATTTGGGTTAAAAGTGAAGAGAATAAAGGTTCAATATTCCTTTTCTCTCTTCCATATACTGAGCTTGAGTTCGAAGATGATTGGGAGGATGCCTAATGAAAAAACGAATTTGGATTTCAGTTTCTTTAATAGTGGCTATTCTCATAAATATTGTTTTTTCTTATTTTCTAATTAATAATCAAGCTTTTAAAATGCTTTATCAAAAATATGCTGATTTACCTAAGTCAGATATGCAGATAGGTGAGGTAACGATTGATCAACCCTATTTTCAAACGCATCAGTTAGAACTTACCGACTTGGTCGCCCCTTACCAACTTATTATTAAAAATGAAGGTAAGTACTATCATGCTTATCAATCTCAAGTTCTTCAAGAAGTTCATAAATTAACTGATGAGCCCATCACTGTGCTAGTGGATAATCAACCACAAATTGATCCGATTCAATTGGATGAGATCATGGGCGAAGATCATATCCAATTTATCTATTTGACAAAAATTTCGCTACTTTTATTAGAAGATATGGTCGAAATACCAGAGGGTGCATCTACTCAATTCAAGGTCAACCGTGTCATCCTTCCCGTTGAAAAGCCAGGAAAAGTTTATTTTGTAGATTCTGTCAATAAATCCTTCTTGGAAGGGAGAATTAGACGATCGATAGATATTGAGCAATTGTTTGCCGCTATTGCTACAGGATCTGCTGATCGAATTGAAATGGCTGAATATGAGATTAATCGAGACACAGTGTATCTGCCTAAAGAATCCTTAGCTTCTCCAAGTCAAGTGTATTCTCTTGAAAAAGTACCTGAAAATTATTTTATTGATCCAGTATTTGAAGGAGCTAACTTTGATATTACTCAACCCGACTTAAATAATGTGCGTTCTTATCATACTTATAATAGTAGTTTGATGATTGATGATGACACCAATATTATGACTGTAAACCATCATAATAATCAAATTAACGGTCTTTTAAGGAGTGAAGAGGATTTAGTAACGCAAAAGGATTTAGTAACGCAAAAGGATTTATTGCAAAAAAGCTTAGAATTAGCTGAGCGGTTTAATTATTGGGGGGAAGATGTAAGAGTTTTTTCTGAGCAAAATAACCAGTTGATTTTGCGTCGCTTTTTAGCAGGGATGCCTATCTTTTCAGATCCTACTTTACCGGATTATGGAGCAAGCAAATTGAGATTCACTTCGCAACGCAGTCAATTAAAATTAGAAAAGTTACAAATGTCTTTAGTGATTTTAGGTGTAAACATTTCAGATTTATCTTCACCTCAGCTTGTTGAATCAGGAGCAGAAATTGCTGAGCTTTTAGAAGAACAGAATCTCAAATTCTCAAAATTTAATCAAATTATTTTAGGCTTCGAATGGCAAAAAGATATGGAAAACTTCAAGAAAGTGAATTTGGTACCAAAGTGGTTTTTTGTAGTAGGGACTCAAGTCTATTCGATTGATCAATTAAAAGATGGCAGTCTACGCATTATGCTGCAGCAAAGAGACGCCAGGACCAATGCTTAGCTGACTGAGGATAGAAGGGAGAAAAAATGGATTTCAAAAGGATACAAATTATATTGCTTGTTTTCTTTGTAATTTTTGATATGTTTTTAGCCTATCTCCTAGTAGAGCGCGGAGCATTTGGTCTCAACTTTCAAGACCCGACAGCTCAAATTAATCCCGTTCAGGAAATGAAAGATCGGGGAATTAAATTCAAGGATGCTGTTGAATTGAACGATAATGCTCCTGAATTGGCAGTGTTAAAAAACACCCCTAACAATGAATTGTGGAGTAAAAGACAACAATTACAAAATCAAATTGTTTCACTTGATCCAGATGGCGTCTTGGTTAGTGAATTCTCAAGTCCGGTCGAATTAGACATTTCTCTTGGAGAGGAAACATACAGTTTAACTAATGAAGATTTTGCATGGATTCATGAAAACATCTTAAAAGACCCTACTTACTTTATTAATGGAGAATTTTATTTAAATCATTGGTATTCTCCGCAAGAGCGAATGATTATCATTCGGATGGTGACTAAAAAAGGGGGAAGTTTAGAAGATTCTTCCATGAAATCGGCAGTACCAATTTCTGATGGAACAGCAGAGATTCGTATTTTATTAGATGAAAATTATGACATGATTTCTTATATGCAGACCTATCAAGAGCCTTTTGTACGTTTAGAAGATCAAAGACAATTAATCTCAACCAATGAGGTAATTGCTGTTGTAGAAAACCGAATTGATACCACCTTGCCCAACGATGCTGAAATAGTTTCAATGACTTTAGGCTATTTTCGTTCAGTTGAAACCAAGCAATTTAATTTATATTTACCCGCTTGGGAATTAATCTACTATCGTAAAGAGAGTGGTCAGACGATCTCAGTATTAGTGGATGCTATTAAGGGTAATGTTGTTAACAAAAAACCCAAAAATTAAAAGATAACTTTTTAAAAATTAGTAGTGAAAGAGTAAAGGTGTGAGATATGAAGACTTATTTTTGTTTGCAGACATTACGAAAACACATAATTTATAGCATCATTCTTTCTGTTTTTCTAATTGGAGGAGTTTTGCATCATACAGTAATTGCTCAAGAAAATGCCTATGAAGTCAAAGAACAAAGCATTGAAGCGACAATAGATGCTAAAGGTAGGACCCAAGTACGTCTATATTATCAAATCCAGGCTGAGTATCTGAATCAATTAGAATTAAGTATTCCTACTGAAAATCAGAATTTATCGTCTTATCGAATGGGAATGATCGAAAAAGATCAATCCATTAATTATCTTGCTGAAACTTCTAGTGGAGTAGCAGGAAGCTATCAAATGACTCAAACCCCACAAGAAGCAAGGCTGATTATAAGCTATCCGGTTGTCAATGATACAGTGGAGTATATTATTGAATATGATTTGGAGCAATCAGTGACTAACTACCAAGATGGTGCTTATTTTGAAGGAAGCTGGATTCCTTTAGTCGATACAGCCAAAGAAAGAAAAAGCCAACTGAAGTTGATGATGTCTTTTGCTGGCTTGATTGAGGAGGAAGCACTTTCTTATTGGTTACAAGGAGGAAAAGTAGAAAACAGCGAAATGCTTAATCAAGAAGGTCAAACCACTTTTACTTTGAATCTTTTCATCAATCACCCTACAGAGAATAATGACCTTCTTTCTCTTCATATGTTTTTCCCTAAATCGGTTACTCCCAATAATACCAATATAATCGATATTAAAGGGAAACAATCGATTGAAATTAGAGAAGCTCAAATTCAAAAAGATATCGCTGATCAAGTTAAACAAAAGGAGTATCAATTATTATTAAGAACCTTCTTAGCCATTCTTATTCCTCTTATTGCGACCCTCTTTCTTTATCGTAGCTACCAATTAAATAAAAAGAACGACACAATTCCCATGGTTGAGAAGACTAGATTAGGAATGATACCTGAACCGATGGATGTTTGTTTGATTAATGCGGTTGTTTATGATCAAGCCCCTGGGTCTAATGAGTTAGCGGCTAGTCTGTTAGAATTAGGAAGAAAAGGGTATTTGAAGATTCTTCCGGTTAGAATGAAAAATAGGAGTCACAGTCGAATAAGAAGCGGTTACACTCTGGCTTTTCAATTGTTAGAAGACCGATCAAGATACACCCACCTTCCGAGCCATGAACGCTATGCATTAGAGTTAATTAGCTTAAGTATGAAGGAAGGAGCAGTCATAACTTTAGAAGAAATTATTGTAAAAATTCGCCAACAAAAACAAATAAAGAAGAAATATCAAGATTTGTGGAAAAAATATACTGATGCCATTGAAGTGAAAAATGTTTCAGCGGATCATTTAAAAAATAAACACAAAAATTTTTCACCTCTTTTAGCAATTGCCAGTAATGTTTTGACAGTCCTCTTTGCTATAGGAATTTCTTACGACATGTTTAATCAGCAAAGAAGTCAATGGTTAGTTTGGATTTTATTAGCGCTTGCAAGTATGCTCATTATTCAATTGGTCTTCCTTTTCTTATTAAGCAAGCAAAAAAAACATCAAAAATCAAATAATCAACAAAGACTCGTTTGGAATTTATTTAAGCAAGACTTACGTAACATCAATCAAATTGATTTAAGGCGATTTTCAACTATTGATCAGTGGGAGAAAATAGTGATCTATGCTGTCTGTTTAGATGAAACAACAACCATTCAACAAGCCTTTACCCATCACTTTGATATGGCAGACTTAGAGAAAGTTAGTAGAAGTCAAAATGCTGATTTTTATCGTGTCCGAGGGTCCGTTGCGAATATATTACAACCAGCTATTAAAGAATGGATTGAATTAATTGATCCTAAAGGCAACTGGTTACGTCGCTTTTCAGAAGGTGACTAGTAAAAGGGGAGGTATTTTAATGTTTAAGCATTTCCTTCAAAAAATCTTGGTTTTTGTAGTCACACCGCTTTGTATTTTCGCTTGTCCATTAAACCCAATAATAAGTGCACAAGAAGTTGATTTTTCAATTACTGAGCAATTCATTAATGCCAAGGTAATGGAAGATGGAAGCGTTGAATTTACAGATTATCAATATTATGATGCAAATTTTATGAGCGGTGTCTTATTTGATTTAGATCATGAGGGCTATCAACTTTCAAACTTTTCGGTTGGCGTTAGTGAGGATAGAGAAAGCTCTATTGAAATTTTAGACATAGCAGACAATGAAAATAAAGGGACCTATCAAATGCATGAAGAAAACGGTAGACTTACAAGTAAGATCTTTTATCCCTTAGAAAAAGAAGGCAGGTATTTTGTTTTTCAATATACCCTCGAACAATTAGTCACCAATTATCAGGACACTGCAGAGTTCCTTAGAAAATTTGGACGCTCAGATTTTACAACAGATGTTCAAATTCGCATTGAACTGCCACAAAAAGCTGAAACTAAAGAAGAGGTTCGTGCATGGGGTTATGGGGCTCCTCAAGGGGAAGTGAAAATTGTTGAAGAAGACCAAAAAACAGTTGTCTATCTAGACGTTCCTCAGCGCACTGCCAGTCAGTTTGTTGAAGGACAGATTGTATTTCCTAAGGAGTGGACCTCCCTTAACTCGAATAAGATCGATGAAAAGCGATTAGACCAACTCTTAGCAGCTGCCCAAGCTCAAGTCGAAAAAGATGCTCAAAATGTAAATCAAATGAAAATGATTGCCTATATAATGGCTATACTTGGGTCAGTCGGACCGCCTTTGTTGCTTTTAATTAGTTTAATGAAATATCGTCATCAATCGAAGCAGTTAAATCCTCACCCCGTTTATGTACCAGATTATTTTTATGATCTACCTGAAGCTACCACACCTGGTCAGATGGCAACAAAATATCTTCGTGAATGGCCAAATGAAGATGACTTTGTTGCGACCCTTTTACACTTAGTTCAAAAAGGTTGGTTGAAAATAGAGGCCCTACCAGGTAAGAAACAGTCTGCTGAGACTGTAAAGATTATTCCTCTTTACTGGGGTCCGGATTATCCTGAGGGTATATTAGAGCATGAGAAATTTGTTTGGGATTACTTTACTCAAGCAAATGAAGGAGCGGGTGTTACTTTAGCACAATTAGACCAGTTAGCTGAAGATAATCCTTCATTTCGTAAGAAACAATATCGTTATTGGTTACGATTTAAAAATAAATTAGCAGTAGAAGGTGAACAATTTTTAGGCCAAGCCTTAGCTGAAACACGAAAGATTGAAATGGCCAATAATACAGCTCTTATTTTAATAATTGGTGGAATTATTATTAATTTACTCTTTCTATATAGTTTGGATATCGCTCGGTTATTACCAATGAAACTTATCGGGGTGATTATCGGAATTGGAACAGTCTTATCAGTTGGACTATACATCTATATGCGAATAATCATGAAAAAACGACCACTTATGACCACCGAACAACAAGAAATGAGGGATAAATGGCGTGCTTTCAGCAAGATGTTAAAAGATATTGGGCGTTTTAATGTTAGAGAAATTGCCTCTTTACCTCTTTGGGAAGAATATTTGGTCTTTGCAACTAGTTTAGGAGTAGCGGACAGGGTTGTTAAAGCGATTGAAATGGAGTTTAAGCCGAGTGAAATTCATGCCCAAGAGCACAGGCCCTATACATTGGCGCACCCATATTTCTATGGGTCTTTATTCCGCAATCAAGTGACTCAAACTATTCATTCTGTTTCCCCTCAAACAACAGCTCAAGGTGGTTTTGCAGGGAATAATAAGGGTGGATTCGGAGGTGGTTTCTCTGGTGGATCGATGGGTGGCTCCGGCGGTGGAACTTTCTCTGGAGGATTTTAGGTAAGTGTGTAGAACGGAACAGGAGTGAACGCAAATGAAAGAAGCAAAGTTAAAATTTGAGCAACAATTATATACCAACTATCAAAGTCAAACGGCTAAAGAAAAGATAGAAGATATTTCAGCTCAACGGACTGATTTAAGCTTCTCAATTTTAGCAAGTGGCTCAACTGGCAATTGCACTTATATTGAATCGGGCCAAAAAAGATTTCTAGTTGATGCAGGCTTAAGTGGGAAAAAAATTGAGGCTTTATTTAAACAAATCGATCGAGACATTAATCTAATCGATGCTATCTTCGTCACTCATGAGCACAAAGATCATATTCATGGGGTGGGAGTTCTTTCTCGACGGTACAATCTTCCTATATATGCTAATAGAGAAACTTGGAAGGCCATGGATCGAATGATTGGTGAGATTGCTCCAGAAAACAAACAGTATATTGAACCGGAGACCATGTTACAATTGGGTGATATTGATATTGTGAGTTATAATGTGAGTCACGATGCAGCCCAACCACAGTTTTATGCCTTTCAAAAAGGCAATAAACAATTTGTAATGTTGACGGATACAGGTTATGTTTCCGATCGATTGCGCAGTCAACTTAGGAATGCGGATGCCTATTTAATAGAGGCTAATCATGAAATTGAACTTTTGAGATATGGTCCTTATCCTTGGTCTGTAAAACAACGTATTCTTAGTGATAAAGGTCATTTATCTAATCAAGATGGAGCACTAGCTATCCGAGACTTAATGGGATCCAAAACCAAAGATATCTACCTCGGACATTTAAGTCAGGATAATAATACCAAAGAATTAGCCATGTTAACGATGGAAGACACTTTACAAGCTTATGATGTGGATACTGTAAGGGATTTAAAACTTCATATGACAGATCCAATTAAGGCCACACCTATTAAAAAAATATAAACAGATCTCAAATTTCTACAATTCACTTTAAAATTAACGATGATAATTCATACTTTCTTAAAAAAACAGTGTTATAGTTCATTCTGTAAGTATAATAGAAAGGACGTATAGTAAAATGAGAGAAGAATATAATCAAAATGATGGCACAAAACGTTGGCGTAAAATATTTGTGGGTCTTTCAGGCATGACTCTATCATTATTATTGGCAGGTAGTTTGAGTTTTAATAATGATTTTTCGGCCTTTTCACAAGAACCTTCTCAGGTGGAAAGCACCATTAAAACTGCCGACTCTGTTCAACTACCAGAAAATGAACAGAATATGGTAGACACAGTGGATCAGGCAAGTGAGGCAGTGGTGTCCATTGCAAACATGCAAAAAAGTTATCAAGGATTAGATCCTTTTTGGGAATATCAATATAACCAATACTTCATACCAGATGAAGAAGATCAAGATTTGCAAGTGATTGGAGAAGGGTCAGGAGTTGTCTATCGCATAGATGGCGATAAAGCATACATTGTTACCAATCATCATGTAATTGAAGGAGCAGATGCTTTAGAAGTTCGTTTAAAAAATGGTGAAACTGTCAAAGCAGAAATTATTGGAAGTGATGCCTTAAGTGATTTAGCTGTAATAACAATTGATGCTTCTGCAGCAAGTAAATCCTTAGAATTTGCTGATTCTGATAATGTTCAAGTTGGACAAGTCGCTATTGCAATTGGTTCACCTTTAGGTAGTGAGTTTGCAACATCAGTAACTAAAGGGATTGTTTCTGGTTTAGATCGATCTGTGCCAGTGGATTTAAATGGCGATGGTGTACCAGACTGGGATATGAGTTTACTGCAAACGGATGCGGCCATCAACCCTGGTAATTCAGGAGGAGCCCTTTTAAATTCTGCCGGCCAATTAATTGGAATTAATTCAAGCAAACTATCAGCGACCGATGTCGAAGGAATGGGCTTTGCCATTCCATCTTCAGATGTAGTGGATATTATTGGCCAACTTGAGAAAAACGGCGAAGTCGTTAGACCTGTATTGGGCATCCGTTATACTAGCTTGAGATTAGTCCATCCAGATTATCGCACCCAAGTAATGGGCTTGAATGATGAAGATGTAAAGGGGGCCTTTATCCGTGAAGTAGAACCTGAAGGGTCTGCTGCTAAAGCTGGTCTTAAAGAGTACGACTTGATACGTGCTATTGATGGCAAGGAAATAGAGACGATTAATGACTTGAAAAAATTCCTTTATGAATATAAAGTTGGCGATAAAGTGAAATTATCTATCCGCCGTGCTAAAGAAGACATGGAGATAGAAATCACTTTAGAAGCAGCGGTTGAAAACCCGACAGAAATTCAGCCTTTCCCATCCGAAGAAGAGTCTGAAGAATCGAATAGTGCAGTTCCTTACTAGTTTATCCACAAATATACAGGCTTATCCACAGCATTTAAAATAAACTGTGGATAAGTCTTTGTTTTATTAACAGTTATCCACCTAATGAAAGGAGTAAGGAATGATACGTGTTGATATAATCTGTGTGGGCAAAGTCAAAGAAAAGTACATTAAAGCAGGAATGTCTGAATATCTCAAAAGATTGTCAGCTTATGCAAAGGTTTCAATTCATGAAGTAGCTGATGAATCAACTAAAGAGCAAATGACTGACACGGAGGTTGAACAGCTTTTAGAACAAGAGGCTGAGCGCATAGAGAAGAAATTAAATAAACAAAGTAAAGTTTTTGTTTTAGCTATTGAGGGAGACTTAATATCATCAGAGGATTTAGCTGAATCAATCAATCAATTTGCTACTTATGGACACTCGCACATTAGTTTTATTATTGGCGGGTCTTTAGGATTGGCTGAACGATTAAAAAAAACAAGTGATAAAGCTATCTCATTTGGTAGAATAACGCTTCCTCATCAGTTGATACGACTAGTTTTAATTGAACAAATCTATCGAGCTTTCCGCATTTTAAACAATCATGCCTATCATAAATAAGTACAAAAAACCTCAGATGGCTAGTTTCCATCTGAGGTTGAATGTATTAAAGCCGATTTTGATAGACTGTTTTAGCCAATTCTAAAAGATAAAACTCCGCACCTTCCACACTTGGGTGAATAGCGTCTTCTCGAAAATATTCCGGATGACCTGTTGAGATAGCTCGCCAATCAACTAAATGAACATTAGAGTATTTTTGAGTAAGTGTTTGAATCACTTGATCAATTTGATCTAAAAATTCGATGTCAGAGTTTGAGTTAACTAAGTATATTTCTCGCTCACCAGCCATCTTTATCAATTTTTCAACGGCCGGAACATCCAACCCCCCGTTAGTTCCTAAGTTAACGACTAAGTTTTCCTTCACTAAACCCTGGTCTATAAGCGCTTGGAATTTATCGTAAGATGTCCAAATGTTTAAACTAACATAACCAAATGCATTAGCCTGATCAAAAAATGTGTTAATATTAGCTCCAATAAATTGAGCCACTGAATCACCGAATAATGTGACTGGAAGGTCATTAGCATAGAGTATTTCTTGCGGGCTGAGGATAGTTGCCAGCTTAGGAAATTGCTGTTGAATTTCTTCGAATCTTTGTCTTTTTTCTTGAGAAAGACTGGCAATCTGATTTAAGATAGAGTCTTTTTGGATAGATTGTATGACTTTATCCGCTAGTGTTGTTTGGTTGATGGAATATGAAAAATTACTAGCTGCTAGTTGATCAAAATCATTTAAACGTTTTTGAGATTTTTTAAATGACTGATCCACTTTATAATAAGGACTAAATGGATTGGGATTGGTAGCGTAGATTCCATATTGGAGATCAAATAAAGCTAGTGGTATATGATTATCACTTCGAAGCAGGCCAATCAAACTAGAAATTATTAAAAAAAGATAGCTTGTTGCAAAGGCAAAATCTTTTTTGTTGCTATTTGGGAAATGTAAATATCTTTTAACCCAGTAGAGCTTCCTTCTTAGGCTGATTTTGTTTGAGAAGAGTATATGGAAACGATTAGACTCAAAAATATAATAAAAAATAGAAGAAAAAAGGATAATTGAGCATAGGCCGATTAATTTTAAAATATTCATGTGATTAGCAAATAAACGTTGAAAACTAAAAGTGACAACTAATAAAGGATAATAGCAAAGATATATACTATAAGATCTTCTACCTAACCAAGTGAAAATTTTGTTACCTAATAACTTTTCAAAAACGATGAATTTCTGCCCAGCACCTAAAATAAATAGGGCAGTAAATAAATTAGAATAAGGAAGTCCTAATAAATAGCCTGCTGCTTCTTGATCGGATTGAGAAAGAAACTGAATAAGCAATAGAATTAGAGCTATTATCACGATAAAGAAGTAATGGATCCTTAATTGTCGTCTTTGAAGTTCTTCAACTGTTTCTTGGATTACTAGAATAAGGTAATAAGTCGCTATCCCTATCGCAAAAGAAGCATACCGCGTTTGAAAACTATAATAAATGTTTGAGGGATCCTTTTGATAGGAATAACCATTTGCAGTTAAGAAAGTACATAGACTAAAGATAAAGAGCCAAAATAGGCCTAAATAGATAGCAGGTACTTTTATTTTTTTGCTTAAGAAGACTAAGAGTCCAGTTATTAAAAAGGATTGGAGATAAACGGCTACATACCATAAGTGTGTTAAATAAGAAGTTACAGCCATATCCGTAAAGTAAGAGCGACCGTTTAGAATTTGAAAGTAATTATTGGCAAAAAGGAGACTAGCAAACAGTTCGTTGCGCATAGACTTAAGTATGAGAGGGTTAAAAATTTGAAGGAAAAATAAAATTAATATAATTAACCACATCATCGGAAAGAACAAGCGTTGGACTGTTTTTTTGAAAAGAAAGAATAATGATTGCCAAGACTCTACCCTTTTATCTTGGTAAAGTTTTATAGTTAAAAAATAACCTCCTAAAACGAGAAAAAGATTGACTGCCAAAAATCCACCGGGGAAAATAGTTGGCCATAAATGATAGAGAATAATAAAAAGAATTGCAATTCCTTTAATACCATCAAACGATTTAATTCTAGCCATAATAACCCTCCTTTATTGATTTGTTGAAATAATTCTAGCATAAAAAATTGAAAGAAAGGTGAAATTTTACAAACAGATTACATAAAACGGCCTAATATGTTTGAGAGGTTACAGATCCAAATCAATTCTTTGATTTGACTGTTCAAAGCTTGTTTAAGAAAAGTAGTTGATTTAAACTACAATTACTTAAGAAAATAAACTATTGAGGTGTATATAAATGAAATTTAATAAGAAAGTGAGTTTAGGTGCTTCTCTAATGCTGATGCTTACGCCTGTGGCGATTACATCTGCTCAGAATTGGAATGCGCGCACGGTTGAAGAAATAAGTGCTGAACTAATGGCAGATGAAGATAATCAAATGACTTACATTGTTAAATATGGAGACACCCTTGGAGCAATTGCTGAAGCGATGGATATTGATTTAGCTTTTCTTGCTGAAGCTAACCAAATTGAAAATGTTAACCTTATTTACCCAGAAACAAAACTAGTCGCTCAATATGATATTAATCATAAAGCTGAAAAGTTAAACGTTGAAACATCCGCTGGGGAAACATTTGAAATGGACATTCCAGTCAGTCTAACTCCAGAAGTTGAAACTGAAGATCAAGCAGTTGTTCTTGAAGAAGAAGTTGTAGTTGAAGAGATCATTTTAAATGTCAATGAAGCAGATGATTTTGAAGTGGAAGAAGAGTTAGCAATAGCTGAAGAAACAGTCCAATTAGAAGATGTTGCTGAATCATCTGAAGAGTTATTAAACGAGCTCCCTCTAGTAGAAGAAGTCTTAACTGACGAAGTCGTGGACAGGACTATTGAGGAAGTTTCAACTACTGGAGAAGTTACAGTAAACCCTGTAAGTGAAGAGGAAGTTATTGAAGCTGAAGAGCTTGAAGTTGAGACAACACAATCTAGTGCTGTTAAAATAGAAAGTGTTATTGAGGAAGTTGAACAACCACTAGCGTCAGAAGAGTTGACAAAAACAACAACAGCTATTCAAGAGGTCACTGAAGAAGTAGTAATAGTAGAAGAAGTGCCTGTTACTGAGAAAGTTGTAGAGGAAGTCATTGAAGAAGTAAGTAATGATTATACGACACCATCGACCTTAGCTGGTGTATCACAATCAGCGGCTAATTATGGTAGTCGAATTGCTAATCAATATGGAGTTGCTGCATACGGGCTAAGACCTGGAGATAGCGGAGACCATGGTAAAGGATTAGCTGTTGACTTTATGGTGCCCGTAGGTTCAGCATTAGGCGACCAAATCGCTGCAGATGCAGTAGCTAATATGGGTAATAGTAATATCGCTTATGTTATCTGGAAACAACAAATCTATGGCCATTGGACAGGCGGCCAATGGCAACAAATGGAAGATCGTGGTAGTGTGACACAAAACCATTATGACCATGTACATGTCTCATTTAATAACTAATTGATAATTAAAGTTCTCGCTATAATTAATGGTGAGAACTTTTTATTTTAAAAACAATCTAGGCAGTTTGACAAGCGCTTACAATGTTGTTATAATAAGTAGATGATAAAATAAATTCTAGAAGGGAGGACAAAATATGCGAAAAATTTATATACAAGAATTACAAGGTTTGTTTAAAAAAATTAACCAAATGTTTGATTTAACGCAAAGTATTTTTGATAACACCCATCAAGCAGTTATTGCCTCAGATAATGAGCTTGCAGTTTCAACGCTTGAAATGAATGAGAAAATTAATGAATTATCTGTTGAATTAGAAAAAGATGCCTATCTTATAGTCGCTTTACAGCAACCCGTTGCAGCAGATCTTCGTTACATATTTGCATTGCTAAATACTAGTGTTGAACTGAAGCGTATTGCAGAACATACTACTACAATTGCTAAACGTATCAAGCGAAATAAGCCTGATTTTTCAAATTATCAAGACGTGATGATTATTGTGAATCAAATGGTAGAACGTTTACAGTTAATGTTTGAACCATTAGCAGGTATCATCGAAAATGGTGATATTCAAGAGGCTAGTCAGATTGCCCTTATGGATAGCCAAATTGACAAACAGTATGATCTTGTTTTTGAAGAAGTTACTTTAAGAATGGCTACCAATGAAGATTGTATTCCAGCAGGAATCTTTACGATTGATTTAGTATCTAGTTTAGAACGTATAGGTGATTATATTACCAATATCTGTGAACATGTTTTATATTTAGAAACCGGTTCAACTGTATACTTAAATTAATTATTTTTACTTAGAGCAGAAAGATTCAGTAGGTCTCAAAAGACCTACTGTTTTTTTTGATTATGTCTAATTAGGTGAGCAGAACTAGGTCCGTGTGATAAAATAAGAATAGGAGGAGGGATTTTATGAAGCTTTATATGAAACAAAAAATGTGGTCATTTAAACAAGATTTTGATATTTATGATCAAAATAAAAGCCCAATATATCGAGTAGATAGTAAATTAATTTCAATCGGTCGAAAAACAAAAATTCTTGATGTTCAATCAGGAAAAGTTTTATGTGAAGTTAATCAAAAAGTTTTATCACTTTTACCGACAGTCGATGTCATCCAAGAGGGTAAATTCTTTTGTCGAATTCATAAAAAATTTACCTTCTTTAAGCCTCAGTATGTGGTAAAAGGGGTAGATTGGGTAGTTGATGGCAGTATTTTTCAACATGATTACATGATTAAAGACTCTAAAAGACAGCCAATAGCTCGTATAAAGAAAAAGTTTCTTTCTTGGTCAGATACCTTTGAAATGGACATCCTAGCTGAAAGTGTAGATACAGTTTTGGTTTTAGCAACTATTTTAGCCATCGATTTAGCAATGGACTTAGATTCTAATTAATAAAAACTGCCTGCTCACTCCATTTATAAAGTGAATAGGCAGTTTAATTATTGCTTAAGTATTGTTAGCTATTTTTCTTTCAATTTTAAAAGCGTTCATCATTTCATTACTTGCATCGTCAATTGGAACTTTTTCCTTTAGTTTTCCTTGCACGATGATTCGGTTAACAAAATCCTGAGTACAAGTAACCAAGGTAACAATTGGTTCAGATGAAGGGTTTAGCACTTCAACGGCTGAAGGGTCTACTACTAAAATGGAAGAAATTTCATAAACATAGATATTATCTAAATCAGTCATATAAATTTTCTGTCCTTTTTTTGCGTCTTTAAGTGGAGAAAAAAGTAAAGATTGATCATACATGTGATGGCTAGCTAGGGCATAATTGGATTCACCCATTTTTTGATCAGCCGAGAGCGTTCCTGCTCCGAAGAACATGCCTTCATTAGATGTTCCTTTATTAATTGGTAAGTTAATCTTTAATTCAGGGATTGAAATTCCGCCAATAACGGGTAGGTCCTTAGGATTCACACTACTAGAAATAACGGTAAAAGGATCTACTTGTTGAATATCCTCGAAGTCAAAAGTGACATCTTTTTGTTGGTTAGCTAGAATTTGATCACGAGTCATATTAGAAATTTGAATATCATTGGTTTTATTTTGAATGAGGTAGTTCTTTAAGGGGTTCACTAATAAAAGCCCTAGTGCCACAATAATTAATAGAACACCGATAAGAGTTGAAAAAGAAAAACGACGTTTTCTTTTTTGGTGCATCCGGCTACGCGAAGGGCCAGGGTTAGGTTTACGATTCATTATTTATTCCTCCAATACTATCAACAAAGTAATTAAACTTATTTTAACATTTTTGAATGTCAAATAAAATAAAACAGCTCAAATAACACACTTAATTCATAATTTTCGAATTAAAATCATAATAGCATATTTTTTTACAAGAATACCAATACAAGATGCATTTTTGGTGGAAAAGTTATAAAATAAGAAACAGAAAGTTTAGAGGTGACTTATGGAGAAGACAAAACGATTTTTTAAAGAGATTTTTTCTTGGTTAATATATATGGCTATTTGGTTAGCTGTATTATTTACCTTTTATCATTATGTTGCACAACCCTTTTCGGTAGATGGTTCCTCAATGGAACATACTTTGGAAGATGGCGAAAAGGTTTGGATGTGGAAACTATCAGATATCGAGCGTTTTGATGTTGTGATTTTCCCTCAACCTAATCCACTACCCGGTAAAGAACCCAAGCTTTATGTGAAGCGTGTGATTGGAGTTCCTGGCGATAAAATTGCTTATCAAGATGATCAGCTGATAATTAATGGACAGAGGGTGGATGAGTTTTACTTAGATGAAAAGGCGCAAGAGTATCAAGCGAATGGTGGTGGAAACTTTACCGAAGATTTTGAAATGTATAAATATACAGGTGAAGATGTAGTTCCTGAAGGCAAGTTTTTTGTAATGGGGGATAATCGGCAAAATTCTGTTGATGGACGAACTTTTGGCTTGATAGACTCTGATTCGGTAATTGGTAAAGCTACTTTTATTTATTGGCCACTAAAGAATTTTGGTAAATTGCCTGATTACGATCTCAATTCTCAAGGTGATGCTATTGTTTTAGAATAACTTAGGCTTGTTTTTATTCCTTGATTCTTTATAATAAGAAGTGAAAATAGACTAGTAATTTGTAGATGGTCCCCAGCAAGAGGCAGAGGATGGAAGTGTCTCCCCACTCAGCAAATGAACCTACTATCTTATTGAAATCAGGTGGCTCCTTTATCGCCTTGAGTGGGCATTTTTAAGATGCAAATAAGGTGGTACCGCGGAGACTGACTGTGCTTCGTCCTTGATAGGATGAAGGCAGTTATTTTTTATTTATAGGAGGAAAATAATGGTTACTCGTAAAGAAGATTTTTCGAAATGGTATTTACAAACAATTCAACAAGCAGATTTAATGGATTATTCACCAGTCAGAGGCTGTATAATCTTTAAACCAAATGGTTATGAAATCTGGGAACATATTCAAGAATATTTTAATAAGCGTTTAAAAGAAGAAGGTATTCGCAATGCCTACTTCCCAATGCTTATTCCTGAGTCTTTCTTTACTCGTGAAAAAGATCATATTGAAGGATTTAGTCCAGAACTGCCATGGGTAACTGAAGCAGCTGGTGAAGTTTTGGAAGAAAGATTGGCCTTAAGACCGACTTCAGAAACCATGATAGGCGATGCGTTTTCTAATTGGATTAATTCCTACCGTGATTTACCTTATGAAATTAATCAGTGGGCCAATGTTTTCCGTTGGGAAAAACGCACTTTGCCTTTTTTAAGAACTTCTGAGTTTTTATGGCAGGAAGGACATACTGCTCATGCTGATGAGGAAGATGCTCGTCATAGAACCATGCGTATGCTAGAAATCTATGCTGAATTATTAGAAGAATTATTAGCAGTACCGGTCTTCAAAGGTGAGAAGACTCCTTCGGAGCGCTTTGCTGGAGCGGTGCAAACATTTTCAGTTGAAGCCATGATGCAAGATGGTAAAGCTGTGCAAGCAGGAACTTCTCATTATATGGGAACTAAATTTGCAGAAGCTTTTAATATTCGTTATTTAAATAAAGATAATGAGCACGTTTATGCCCATACCACTTCTTGGGGTGTTTCGACCCGCTTAATCGGTTCAATGATTATGACCCATTCAGATGATCAAGGATTGGTTCTACCACCAGCCATAGCTCCTCAGCAGGTTGTTTTCATTCCCGTTGGACCTAAGAAAAAATTAGACCAAGTGCTTGAAAAAGTAAAAGACTTAGACGCTCAATTAAAAGCAGCAGGTGTTAGAACTTATATTGATGATTCAGATAACTCAGCAGGTTATAAGTTTAATGAGTGGGAGTTGCGTGGAGCGGCTATTCGTATAGAAGTGGGTCCAAGAGACATTGAAAATAATCAAGTGATTATGAAAGCCAGAGATGAAGATGAAAAAAATGCCATCACAATGGATGGCTTGGCTGAACAAGTTCATCAAGCTTTAGCCTTAATGCAAAATCGTCTTTTAGAAAAAGCTCGCCAACGCAATCAGGCCAATATGTATACTCATATTGATACTCTAGATGAATTGATTGACCATATTGAAAATAAAAAGGCAGCCAATGAAACCCCAGGTTGGGTATTAGTTGGCTGGGATGGTAGTGAGGAATCAGAAGCTAAGATTAAGGAATTAACAGGCTTTACAACACGTAATTTACCATTTGAAAATTATTTTGCAGGTGAAAATGCTCTGGTTAAGAAAGATAAATGCCTTGTATCTGGGAAGCCAGCTAAAGAAACAGTTTGGATTGCAAGAGCGTATTAAAAAATAACCAATAGGTTGAAAGGAGACCATGATGAGAAGTTTAGCATTAGATACCTCATCCGATGTTTTATCTCTAGCTCTTTTTGAAGAGGATCAATTGATCATCGAAGTCAATTCGAATGTCTCCAAGCAACACGGGGCCTTCCTTCTACCCTTGGTGGAACAGCTATTACTTGCTGTTAAGTGGGAGAGGGAAACCATTGACCAAATTTGGTTAGGGAGAGGTCCTGGTTCATATACAGGCTTGAGGATTGGAGCAACAATGGCGAAGGTTTGGACTTCCACCAAAAAAAGTCATTTAGAGAGTTTTTCCAGTCTAGCGATTATGGCAGGTCAAGTGGCCGATGATGGTGGGAAAACTTGGATTATTCCTATTATGGATGCGCGAAGAGGGACAGCCTACACAGCGGCCTATCACTGGCAAGATGGTTTATTGAAAAATAAAATTAAAGATGATCATGTTGACTGGCAAGATTGGATTCAAGAGAAACTCTTGCCACAATTTAACGAGACAGACCTTAAGCAGTTAATATTCCTGAGTGCCCATGAAAATAATCTTACTAACTTTGTTAAAGAAAGCCTTTCTCAGCAAAGTATTCAGCATCGATTTGTAACAGGTCAATATGCTTGGCCAAAGGTTGGTAAAGTGCCTTACATTGAACGAAAGCATGTTGAAGATGTAGATATTTTTGAGCCTTTCTATGCACATTTGACTTTAGCAGAACAAGAATGGGCAGCCAAACAAACTAATCAAATCCAAGAAAAGAATGAAAGTTATGTTGAGCAAACTAATGAAACGAGTATTTAATCCTTTTAAAGAGAAAACTAAAGTAAGACATAAAGCAATGACTCAAATTAGCCCTTATATTGATTCTTTAGCGCTAATAAGGCAAAAAAAACAAAAAAACATCCAATGCAGAGTAAGATTAGCCAAAAAGACTGACTTACAAGCTTTAGTGCAGTTAGAGCAAAAAGGTTACGCAGGTTATATTGCTTGGGATTTATCTGATTTTGAAAGGGATTGGCATAAAAATCCACAGATTTTATACTTAGTTATTGAAGCAAAAGACTTAGCAACTGATAAGTCAAAAATTATTGGAATGATTACGGGTAGGTGTTTAATTAATAATACCCATATTAGCCAATTAGTCATTGATCCTGAGTGGCAATCACACGGTTTGGGTTCTTATTTATTAAAGATTTGGCTTCAAATCAGTCGTGAATTGGATAGAAAGTCGGTAACTTTAGAAGTAAGAGAAAGCAATACGCATGCCCAAAAAATCTATTATCAACAAGGCTTTGTCCTTGAGAACAAAAAACCTTTCTACTATGAAGATAATGGCGAAACGGCTCTCTTTCTCCGCTGTCATTTGTAAGGAGATAAAGAAATGATGCTTAAAGAAATCGCAAAAGCAGATAAAGAACCTGCTTTACTTCAGCAAATCTTAGCCATTGCTCAAAGTTTTAATTGGTCAGCGGATGCCACCATTCAAGAATGGCAGAGTCCTTATGCTAGATTATGGATTTGGACCGACGCCCAAGAGTTAGTGGCTTGTTGTGGCGGACAAGTCCTTTTTGAAGAAGCAAGCATACATTATTTTTGGGTTGGTCCTCTATACAGAGGCAAAGGGAGGGGAAAAGCTTTTTTAAGAGCTCTTCTAGATCAATTTCAAGAAAATAAAGTAGAAAAAGTTAACTTGGAAGTTCGAGTCAGTAATCAGGTGGCTATTGCCGTATATCAAGCAGTGGGATTTAAGATAATTGATGAACGGCCTAACTATTATCATGATCCGGTTGAAGATGGCTGGGTTATGCAGTTAACATTTGAGTAGGAGGAATAGCCAATGCAAGAAGAAAATTTAATATTAGCCATTGAATCGTCTTGTGATGAGACGAGTGTAGCCTTGATAGAAAATGGCTGTCATATTAAAGCGAATATTGTTGCCTCCCAGGTAAAGAGTCATATGCGATTTGGCGGTGTTGTCCCTGAGGTAGCTAGTCGTCACCATGTCGAACAAATCAGTCAAGTTTTGAAGTTAGCATTAGAAGAAGCCCAACTAGAATCGATTGATCAGGTAGATGCGATCGCAGTGACCCAAGGTCCTGGGCTAGTTGGCCCTCTATTAATTGGAGTTACTGCAGCTAAGACATTGTCCTATTTATATAAAAAGCCTTTAATTGCTGTCAACCATTTAGCTGGACATATTTATGCCAGCCGCTTTATTAAAAACTTAGAGTTTCCATTAATGGCTTTAATTGTCAGTGGTGGACATACTGAGTTGGTGGTTATGAAGTCGGCGAATAATTATCAAGTCATTGGTGAAACGCAAGATGATGCGGTAGGAGAGGCTTATGATAAGGTAGGCCGCTTGCTAGACTTACCTTATCCAGCAGGTAAGTATCTTGATCAAATGGCTAAAGAAGGAAACCCAGAAATTTATTCAATCCCTCGTGCCATGTTAAATGAGAATAACTTAGATTTTTCATTTTCAGGTATGAAGAGTGCGGTGATGAACCTGGTTCACAACGCTAACCAAAGAGGAGAAAGCATCCAGCCAGTTGATTTAGCAGCGAGTTTTCAACGTGCCTGTGTGGATGTTTTAACGGGAAAAGTTAGCAAGGCTTTGGAAAATCGTCCAGAGATTAAGCAATTTGTTTTAGCCGGCGGAGTAGCCGCCAATAGTGAATTGAGAGCAAGCATACAAAGCCTGTTTGAAGCTCACTACCCTAATGTAGAACTTTTAATTCCACCTTTAGCATTATGCGGAGATAATGCAGCCATGATTGGAGCAGCTGCCTATCCAAAGTTATTAAAGGAAGAATATACGGATTTAGCAGCCAATGCCAGACCAGGTATGACTCTATAAAGAACACACACACTGAAATTTTCAGTGTGTGTTTTTAAATTTATTTTAAATCGGGGTATTTTTCAAGATAGTCTTCAATAGCCAGACTGTATTCTTCCCATTGTGTAACTAACTGATTACTAGTTTCTTGCTTTTCTTTTATTTTCTGATCAATAGCAATTAATGCTTGATGATCGTTAGCATTTGCTGCTTCGAGCATCATTTCTTTATCTTTTTCGATCATTTCTTCAAGAGCTTCGTTATCAGTCCAAGCTTCGTCTGCTAATTTCTGTAGTCTTCTTAGTTCACTTTTTATTTTTTTATTTTCTTCATAAGACAGCTGACCAGCAGAGATAAGTTCTTCTTTTTGCCCATTCTTATTTTCCTCAGCTGCTTCAAAGGCTTCAAATTCTTCTTTTTTAGCTAAATAGTAATCATAATCGCCAAGATAAAGCTGGCTCTTGTCAGCAGCTATTTCTAAAACATGAGTAGCAATCCGATTAATAAAGTAACGATCATGAGAAACAAATAGCAGCGTTCCGTTAAAGTTAATGAGTGCTTCTTCTAAGACTTCTTTCGAATCAATATCTAAGTGGTTGGTTGGCTCATCCAACAATAGGGTATTATCGTGATCAGCCGCTAAAAGAGCTAAGGCTAAACGAGCTTTTTCACCACCACTGAGCAGACTGACTTTCTTTTCCACCGTTTCTCCACTAAAAAGAAAAGAGCCTAAAATGGAACGGATTTTCCACTCATCTGTTGTATCATGAGCACGCCAAAGGGTCTCGAGTACGGTAACGTCGCCAGACAGATGGTTGACGTTTTGGTCGTAGTAGCCAATTTGGACATTGGTTCCCTTCTTAATTGTACCATCGATAACTGGAAGATAGCCTAAAAGAGTTTTTAGAAGAGTTGTTTTCCCAATTCCATTAGGACCAACAATAGCGATAGCATTTTGCTTGGTCAGGTCAAGGTTGATGTTTTGACAAAGAACATCTGTAGGAGAATAACCAATACTCAAATTTTCTGCCTGAATAACTTTTTCACCCGATTCTTTGGCAATTGAAAATTGAATACGAGGAGCCTTAGCATCTTGTTTAGGTGCTTCAATGCGGTCCATCTTTTCTAACTGTTTGCGTCGGCTTTGGGCTCTTTTAGTAGTGGAAGCACGGGCAATGTTTTTTTGGACAAATTCTTCTAAACGATTAATCTCAGCTTGCTGTTTGAGATATTGTTTTTGAGCGTGTTCCATGCGAGCTGCTTTTTCTTGGACATAAAAAGAATAATTACCTTGATAATGATGTAGATGGTGGTCGCGAATTTCATAGATTTGAGTTGCGACTTTATCTAAAAAATAGCGATCGTGAGAAACGATTAAAAGTGCGCCTTGATAGGTGGTTAAAAACTTTTCTAACCAGCTTAAAGTCTGCATGTCTAAATGGTTGGTAGGCTCATCCAGAATTAATAAGTCATAGTCTTGTAATAAGAGTCTGGCTAAGGCGATACGAGTCTTTTGGCCTCCAGATAGACTTTGAATGGGTTGATCATAATCCTCCGGATAAAAACCAAACCCATGAAGAACAGTTCGAATAGTAGATTCGATTTGATAGACATTTTTTGCTTGTAATTCCATTTGAATTTGATCATATTGGGCCAAGGTCTCTTGATATAAAATAGATTGAGTATCACCTTGATCAGCTAGATTCGCTAGTTTGTCAGCAATTTCTTGGGCTTGGTCTCTCATAACTAATTTTTTAGAAAAAAGAGACAGCATTTCATCCCAAACAGTTAAAAGAGAATCTACTGCTATATGTTGTTCTAAGTAACCGATGTTTAGCTTTTTAGCACGACTAAATTGACCATCATTGATGGGTTCATCACCAATGATTTGTTTAATTAGAGTTGACTTACCCGTTCCATTACGTCCGACCAATGCAATTCGGTCACGTTCTTGAATCGAAAAGTTAACGTCTTCGTATAAAGTCACATCGGCAAAACGACGACTGATATTGTTTGCTTGTAGTAAAATCACGGGCCATCCCCCTTTGTTCAATCTCTCCCATTATAGCACGCTTATTAAACTCTCACTAGTTTCGATTCAACTGGCTTTTTAAAAAGTTTGTGAATTTTTTTTAAAAAAGACTCTCTACTGATTGGCATTATCTTCGTTTGATGATATACTAGACTTATCAAATTGTGAGAAAACACACAAACAAGTGAAAGTTAGGATGAACGGAGGAAGTAGAATGGTGAAAGAAATCCCACGAGCGACGGCCAAGCGTTTGCCAATTTATCATCGTTATTTGCGATACTTATACAATGCTGGTAAGACGCGCATTTCATCAACCGAACTCAGTGATGCTGTTAAAGTTGACAGTGCGACCATTCGGCGTGATTTTTCTTATTTTGGAGCCCTTGGGAAAAGAGGCTATGGTTATGATGTGGAATATTTGCTTCAGTTTTTTGGGAAGACACTCAATCAAGATCGTCTAACAACCACTGCCTTGATCGGAGTTGGATCATTAGGGAATGCCTTATTAAACTATAACTTTAGAAAATCTAATAATGTCAGAATTGGTGCCGGTTTTGATGTCAATCCTGATTTGATTGGAACTGTCCATTCGGGCATTCCTATCTATTCGATTGATGAGTTAGAAGAGCAATTAGAAATCCAAGCAATCGATGTGGCTATCTTAACTGTTCCTCAAGAATATGCAGACGAAATAATGGAACGATTAATAGCTGCTGGTATAAAGGGAGTTTTGAACTTTACCCCATTACGTTTTGAAGTACCTGAAAGTGTTCGCGTACAAAATGTTGATTTAACCAATGAACTGCAGACCTTGATTTATTTCATTAACCAAGAAGAAATTGCTGATCAGTTAGCAAGAGAATAGAAAATGATTGGACTTCTTACTATTTATAGTGAGAAGTTTTTTTATGGTTTTAGGAAAAAATAATGAGATTTTTATATCTATTTCTTGCTTTTTAATCAAAGATGGTCTAATATATTAATTGTGATTAGCACTTATATCAACAGAGTGCTAAATAATAAAATTTGGAGGGATTTTCATGTTGAAACCTTTAGCAAAACGTATTGTTCTAAAACCAAAGGAAGTCGAAGAAACAACAGCAAGCGGCTTTGTGTTACCTAGCTCTGCTCAAGAAAAACAACAAATTGGTGAAGTAGTATCGGTTGGTCCTGAAATAGAATCAGAAGACGGAATTAAAGTTGGCGATCAAGTTATCTATAAATCTTATTCAGCGACCGAGATTGAAGACCAAGGTGAAAAATTTATTATTATCGAATTAAAAGAAGCTTTAGCAATTATTGAATAAAAGATATTTAATAAAGAACTCAATAGAAAAAGATATAAAGGAGCGGTATAAATGGCAAAAGAATTGAAATTCTCAGAAGACGCACGTGCAGCTTTATTGCGCGGGGTAGACTTATTAGCAGATACGGTTAAAACAACAATGGGCCCTAAGGGACGTAACGTTGTCTTAGATAAGACTTACGGTTCTCCACTTATTACAAACGACGGGGTAACCATTGCGCGTGAAATAGAATTGGAAGACCGTTATGAAAATATGGGTGCTCAATTAGTGCAAGAAGTAGCTTCAAAAACCAATGATATAGCTGGAGACGGAACAACGACTGCCACTGTTTTAACTCAAGCAATTGCACGTGAAGGAATGAAGAACGTTACAGCAGGTGCTAACCCAGTTGGTATTCGTCGTGGAATTGATAAAGCAACTAAGACAGCTGTAGCAGCTTTAAAAGAATTATCACAACCTGTATCTTCTAAAGAAGCGATTGCACAAGTAGCAGCCGTATCATCAGGAGACCAAAAGGTTGGCGAATTGATTGCTGATGCTATGGAAAAAGTCGGCAACGATGGTGTAATCACTATTGAAGATTCTCAAACCATTGAGACTGAATTATCAGTTGTAGAAGGTATGCAATTCGATCGTGGTTACTTATCACAATATATGGTAACCGATAATGAAAAAATGATTTCAGATTTAGAAAATCCATATATCTTAATTACAGACCGCAAGATTTCTAACATTCAAGATGCGCTTCCAGTATTAGAAGCAGTAATGCAATCTGGCCGTCCGTTATTGATTATTGCTGAAGATGTTGAAGGGGAAGCTTTACCAACTTTAGTTTTAAATAAATTACGCGGAACTTTAAATGTAGCTGCAGTTAAAGCACCAGGATTTGGAGACCGTCGTAAAGCGATGTTAGAAGATGTTGCGATTCTTACTGGAGCTACTGTAATTTCTGAAGAATTAGGCTTTGAATTAAAAGATGCAACCATCGACCACTTAGGTTCAGCTGGAAAAGTGACTGTGACTAAAGATGACACAACGATTGTTGAAGGTGCTGGTTCATCCGAAGCTATTAAAGAACGTGTAGCTTTAATTCGTCACCAAGCAGAAGAAACTACTTCAAGCTATGACAAAGAAAAATTACAAGAACGTTTAGCCAAATTAGCTGGTGGTGTAGCAGTCATTAAAGTCGGAGCAGCAACTGAAACCGAACAAAAAGAAGTTAAATTACGTATTGAAGATGCATTAAATGCCACTCGCGCTGCTGTTGAAGAGGGAATCGTAGCGGGTGGAGGAGCAGCTTACTTAATCATTAAAGATCAAGTAGCTGCCACAGAAACAGAAACTGATGATGAAGCAACTGGGGTGAAGATTGTGGTTCGTGCTTTAGAAGAACCTGTTCGTCAAATTGCTGAAAATGCAGGTCGTGAAGGCTCAGTGATCGTCAATAAAATTATTTCTTCAAAAGAAGGAACAGGCTATAATGCAACAACGGATCAGTTTGAAGATATGATTCAATCTGGTATTGTTGATCCAACTAAGGTAACTCGTTCAGCCTTACAAAATGCTGCATCAGTAGCAGCTTTATTATTAACAACTGAAGCTGTCGTAGCTGAAATTCCTAAAGACGAACCTGAAATGCCTGCCCAACCAGGTATGGGTATGATGTAAGTCAATTAAATAAATTGATTAGGCAAACGATTTAAGGTGGTTTTAACCTTAAATCGTTTGCTTTTTTTATTTTCCTGACTATAATTAGATAGTTTTAATGAAATTTGTCCTTAAACACATTGAAAGTGCCTAATAATATCGGTAAAATGATAGAGATAATATGGCTATCAAAATTAGGACGTACTAGAGAAAGATAATGTTCTATATAGCTAATAGATTATAGTGAGGAATGAAAGCATGTTAAGAAACCAAGAGACGTTATCACTTCGTTTCGTTCAATGGGTAGAAAACCTACCTTTTGCCCACAAACGATTGATATGGGCAGTCAGTGACCTTTTAGCTTTTTGTCTAGCAACAATTGTTGCTTTAGTCATTTTTTTAGGTATATTCAAAGTCCCAATGCAGTTTTATGTGGGACATTTATTATTGTCCTTTGGTTTATATTATGCAGTCTCTAAACATTTTAAAGTCGATTCACGTATAAAGCGCTATGCGACTATGGTCGACTTTTCGCTTTTATTTTTAATTGTTATTTTTGCCAATTTAGTTTCTGGGTTGATTTTATCTATAGTGCTTAAATGGCTTTCTTTTCGCTATTTAATTATAGTAGCAGGTCTAGCAGGAGTTGCAATCAGTGCTTTACGAATATTATGGCAATATATTTATCACACTAAAAACAGAGTCACTAATATCGATAACAAAAATAGAGAAAATATTGTATTAATTGGAGCAGGAGACGGTGGATCACTTTTTATGAATGCTTACCAACGTCATCCAAGAAACGAAAAAGTGGTTGCTATCCTAGATGAAGACCACTCTAAAATTGGTATGAACATAGGAGGCGTCGAGGTAGTAGGGGGCTTAGAACAACTTACGGAATTAACTAAGCAGTACAATATCGTAAAAGCTGTCATTGCTATTCCTTCCCTGAAACCAGAAAAATATGAAGAGATACTTCGTTATTGTAACGAATTAGGTGTGCGCGTCTATAATATGCCAAAAGTTGAAGACGTTTTATTAGGAATCCATCAACCAAAAGAATCCATGCGTGAAATTAAGATTTCAGACCTTTTGGGCCGTCAGGAAATCGAACTAGACGAAATTGCTATGAGAAAGGAATTAGAAGGGAAAACCATTCTAATAACGGGAGCAGGAGGGTCTATCGGATCTGAAATAACCCGTCAAATTTCTAAACATAATCCAGCAAAAGTTATTTTATTAGGGCATGGGGAGAATTCTATCTATCTTATCTATCATGAAATGATTAAAACTTATAACGAACGTATGATTCAATATATTCCGGTTATTGCGGATATCCAAGACTATGACCGTCTATTAGAAATATTTAAAGAATATCAACCTGATATTATCTATCACGCGGCTGCTCACAAACACGTACCTTTAATGGAAGCTAACCCGGTCGAAGCTTATAAAAATAATATTTTGGGCACATACAATGTCGCACGAGCTGTCGATCAAGCTAGAGTGTCTAAAATGGTAATGATATCTACGGATAAAGCGGTCAATCCCCCTAATATTATGGGAGCGACTAAACGAGTAGCTGAGTTAATTATCACTGGCATGAACAAGCAGTCAGCATCCCTTTATTGTGCAGTTCGTTTTGGAAATGTACTGGGCAGTCGAGGCAGTGTTGTTCCTGCTTTTAAAAAGCAAATAGCCGCTGGAGGTCCTGTGTTAGTTACAGATTTTAGAATGATTCGCTATTTTATGACTATTCCAGAAGCCAGCCAATTAGTTGTTTTTGCTGGAACTTTTGCCCAAGATGGTGAAGTTTTTATCCTTGACATGGGGGAACCTGTTAAAATTCTTGATTTAGCCAAGAAAATGATTCTCCTTTCCGGGCATACAGTTGAAGAAATCGGTATTCGAGAGTCAGGTATTCGACCAGGTGAGAAGCTTTATGAAGAATTATTGACCGGATCAGAACTTGTTGAAAATCAATTAAATGATCAAATATTTGTTGGAAAAGTTGTACCAATTCCACTACAAGAGACTTTGGAATTTGTAGAAAGTTTGAAAGAGGCGGTTCATCAGCCTAAAATTATGAAAGAAAAGATAATAAAATTTGCTAATGATAGCACACAATACGGAGGTTAACATGCAACAAGAAGAAATTAGCTTAAAAGATTTATGGAAATTATTTACTAAGCATGCTTTTAAAATATTTAGTTTAATTCTCTTAGGGATCATTTTGGCGATTGCTTTTATGATTTTATTTGTAACACCTAATTACCGCTCAACGGCTCAGCTTTTAGTGAATCAATCAGAAGATCGAATGGGACAATCGCCTATCCAATACAGTGAATTACAAGCTAACTCACAGTTGATTAATACTTACCGCGATATTATCACGGGTGACAGTGTTCTTAATCGAGTGAGCGATGATGCCAATAAGGCTTATTCGGTAGGAGATTTAAAAGATGCTATTACGGTGGAACAATCACCAAACTCACAAGCTTTTTATGTTTCCGTTCAGCTTGAGTCTCCTCAAGCTGCTCAAAATGTTCTTTATAATGTGATTACAGTTTTTGAAGAAACAGTCAGCGATATTTATGGGGGAGAAGATACCAACATTTTTATTCTTTCTCCAGCTTCTTTTAACCCAAACCGAGTTTCTCCTAGTTTGCCAATTTATTCAATTATTGGGGCCCTAATGGGTCTGGCGATTGCCATCTTAATTATTTTATTATCCGAAATTTCTGACACAACCGTCAAAGATGATGAATTTATGGCAAGTCTAGGAATGAATGATTTAGGACATATTTATCAACTTTCAAATAAAGAAATGAAAAGTTCTCGTATAGCAAGTAGTAAATCACAAAAACGGACTAGAAAGAAGGTTTAGCATGTTTAATACTCGAAAGAAAAAAGAAAGCAAATTATTAAAAGATCAAGAATTTGGAACCTCTTTAATTACTTATACATCTCCTCAATCTATTAATGCGGAGCAATTTCGTGCCATCCGTACGAATATTGAATTTGCTCAAGTCGATCGGAAGCTTAAGAGTTTACTAATTTCTTCTTGTATTCCGGCTGAAGGCAAGTCGACCGTTTCAGCAAACTTAGCGGTTGTTATGGCTCAAACAGAGAAAAAGGTTTTGATTGTTGATGCGGATATGCGTAAGCCAACCCTTCATCGAACTTTTAGAATCGATAATAAAGAAGGACTGTCAACCTTAATTGCCAATCCTGAGGTCAAATTTAATCAGGTAGTTCAACATAATCCCGAAACAGGTCTTTACTTATTGCCGTGTGGACCTATTCCGCCGAACCCTTCAGAATTACTCGGTTCAGCTCGTATGACATCCATTATGCATGAGTTGAATCAATATTTTGATTTGATAATCTATGATACGCCACCTATTACTGCTGTGGCTGATCCACAAATTTTAGCAACACGTGTGGATGGTATTTTGATGGTATTACGTTATGGCTATGTTCGTCGTGAGGAAGTACGCCAAGCGAAAGAAATCTTAGATAATGTCAATGCGAATATTTTAGGATATGTTATGAATGGTGTTCCGCGTGAAGAAGGATCAGGCTATTATTCATATTATGGTTATGGTTACGGTCATGATTCCGAAAAAGATAGCAAGGGTGAGTAATAAAAATGATTGTTGATTTACATTCACATCTTATACCCGGAGTAGACGATGGGGCGCAAACGCTAGAAGATTCTATTTACCTAGCTAAAATGGGTCAAGAAGAAGGGGTCCAACATATTGTTTTAACCCCCCACCATCGTAATGGTCAATTTATTAATCATAAAGAGGATGTTATAAAATTTACGGACAAATTATCTGCTGATTACGAAAGAGCTGGCCTACAAGTTAAAGTGTATCCCGGTCAAGAAATACGCTTAACCAAGCAATTTATGGAAGATTATTATAATGGTGATTTATTATCTCTAGATGGATCGGATAAATATTATTTGATTGAATTTCCAACTGCTAAAGTCCCAGAATTTGCGCCTAAAATGCTATTGCAGTTAATTGATATGGGAATAACACCTTTAATTGCGCATCCAGAAAGAAATCATCAATTAGCTGAAAATTATGAGGATTTATATGACTTAATTCAGATGGGATGTTTATCACAAATCACTTCTTCTTCTTATGTGGGCTTATATGGTGAAAAATTTCAAAAAACAGCAAGAGAAATGCTTGAACTTAATTTAGCACATGTTATTGCTTCTGACGTCCACCATGTGGATTTTCGACCATTTAATATGAAGGCTGCATTTAATCAACTAGAACAAGATTTTGGTCAGGCAAAGGTCGACTACTTCTTACAAAATGCTCGGGATATCTTTAACGGAGATCCCATTCATAAGTTAGAAGCTAAACACTCAAAATCAATAAGAAAAAAGAAAAAAAGATTCTTTGGACTCTTTTAAAAAACTTGATTGTCGTTTAGTAGCGACAATCAAGTTTTTTTATTTTCTAACTAAAAAGTTTATGCCTATTTATAGGCTGAAATCTACAAAGCGATTAAAAGAGTAGATAGAAGGAGGGTTATGAGGGCGATTGCTATTAAAAGATAAAGCTTGGTATCGAATGGATAAGGGATAGATAAAAGATAAGTTACGATCAGTATTTAATTGATAGTAGAAGAAGCCGTATTTGATAACCGTTTGTCGATTAGTATGATCTTCGAGTGTATTAAAATAGGAGCAATAGCGTAAATTGAGCCAAAGAAGGCTATCTAAACAACTATTAAAAGGTATGAAGAGGTGTTGGTCTTGGAGTATATTGTGTGAAATTTGTTCTAAGGATTGGTTGGAGTACCAAAAATCTCCGTTGCTATCAATGATTAGAGTATTAACATTGATATGGGCTGAACTTAAGTCGCATAAGAGTATGGGGATAATTGAATAATGAGATGGGAGGTAATGAGCTTTACTTAGCGCTTGATGAAGAAATGCAAAATAATGACGATGACACGGAGCAACTTTAATACTTATCTTAAAATTTAACGACAAGAATATCACCACCAAAAAATATTTATCAAACAAGTTGAAAATACCATATAGTAATTCTTATTTCAATAGAAAGGCGAACCAAAATAGCCACTTATATAAAATTTTATATAGCATAAGGATTCATATAAAAAATAATAAATTGAATAGATAATCTTACTGTCGTGTTAATAATTAATGACAAAAGTATGAATCTAAAATGATTTCCGCTAGAATAACTTTGCCTGCTTATTGGGTCATGTTATACTATAGTTACTAAACAAAACTATTAAAAAAGGGGGTTCTCATAGATGAAGAAAACAATTCAACAGCTGATCAATAAATCGGCTATTTGCTTGTCTGTTATCACTTTAATGGGCTTGACTCAAGCATCAGCCAATACCACCCATGTGGTCGAAAAAGGCGATACGATTTATAGCATAGCTCGTAAATATGGTTTGTCTGAACAAGACTTAATGGCTTTAAATGGCTTATCAAGTACAACTATCGATATAGGTGCTCAATTGATTGTGAGTATGGATGGAGGAGACAAAAGTAGTAATCAAGAGGAGGCAGGTTATTATGTCGTAAAAAAAGGGGATACCCTCTATTCCATTGCAAATAAATTCGGTTTATCCGTCGATCAATTACGATCTTTTAATGGTCTCACAGGTAACTATATAGATGTAGGTGATCGTTTAGCTTTAAATGGTTCAAATACAACAGATCAACCAAGTCAGCCACCGGTAGTGAAAGAAGATCCAGCCACTTATGTGGTTCAAAAAGGCGACAGTCTTTATAAAATTGCTAATGCCTACGGCTTAACGGTTAGTCAGTTAAAGGCTATGAACGGGCTGTCCTCCGACTTTATTGATGTAGGGGACTTATTAGCAGTAGCTGATGGAGGAACTACTTCTGTAACACCTGGGGGATCTAATCAAGGATCCAACAATCAAGGTTCGTATGTTGTTAATAAAGGCGATAGCCTTTATACCATTGCTTTAAGATATGGTGTGACTGTTAATCAGTTAGTGGCATGGAACGGCTTAGTTTCAGATTTAATCTATCCGGGAGATAAACTAGCAGTAACATCTAACGGATCAACTGATCTTACAAATCCCAACCGTCCAAGTCAACCGTCTTACTCATCCAATGCTTACACGGTTGTGGCGGGGGACAACTTTGATACTATTGCTCAAGCCTATGGTATGACTGGCCGTCAACTGATGGCTTTTAATGGTCGAACAGATACCATGATCTACCCTGGTGAAGTGATTTATTTACCAAGCTCAGGCTCCAATTATGTACCAAGTCAAACTAACACAACTTCTAATAACTCAACAGGTAATCAATTAACCACCACGCCAGATACATCCAGTGATTCTCAACCACAAAGCGATGGGCTAGGTATTAATAATGAAAAACCAAAGACTCTTAAAAAGGAGCCGCGCGAAGTGAATATTCGCAAACCTAAAACTTTACAAAAAGATGAAGATAAACTCACTGATCCGAGAACCAAGGCGCTAGATCCTGAAAGTATTGACTTGCCGACTCATGAAGTGACTGAAGGGGAAAAATTGGCTGATATTGCAAAGGCTAATGACATTAATGAAAATGATTTACGCCAATGGAACGGCCTCTTAAATGATGCGATTGAAGTAGGAGATATTCTTTACTTGAAGGATCCAAGCCAAGCGATTACAGTCTTTAAACAAGCTCGCCCATTAGAAGAAATTTATCCAATTAAGCATACTTTAATGGAAGACGAAAGAATTCAAGACTTATTAGAGGTTTACCCAGTAACAGAAGCTCAAATTATTGAATGGAGCGAATTAGAAGAAGGTAAAGAAATTGAGCAAGGAACAGAATTAACCCTTTCCCATCCTGAAAAGGCACCGAGTATTTATAAGGTGACTGAAGAAGATTCCTTAGAAAGTATAGCGAATCAATTCGAAGTTTCGGTTGAAGCGCTTCGTGAATGGAACGGTTTACTTGACAACGTGGTCTATATTGGTGAAGAAATTGCTGTCACTAATCCATGGGTAGACTACCATCAAGTAGCTCCTGGCGAGACACTCGAAGTTTTAGCAGACAAGTATGAAGTAAGTATTGACCAATTGAGACAGTGGAACGATTTACCAGCTGAATCAATGGTTGTAAATGGCGTGTTAATTGTATCGAATCCGAAAGCTTTTGAATTAGAAGATGAAGATAAGGATAGCGACGCTGAGAGAACTGAAGAAACAAGTGCTGAATAAAAATAGATAAAGACAAAAAACATCGCAAGCCTTGGCTGCGATGTTTTTTATTGCAATGAAAAATATAAACTCTTTACGAAGAAAGACTGAACCAAGCCGCGTGTTGTCCAGAAACAGCACCTGTTGCAAAAGCAGCTGTAATGTTATAGCCACCTGTATATCCATTAATGTCAATGATTTCACCACAGAAATAGAGGCCTTTCATTAATTTAGACGCCATGGTTTGAGGGGTGATTTCTTTTAAGTTAACCCCTCCACCCGTTACAAAACCTTTTTCAAGTGGTTGACTGCCATAAACAGTGAGTGGAAAAGCTTTGACTCGTTTCCACAGCGCTTCTTGAATAGAATGGTTGACTTGCTTATAAGCTGACTTTTCTTGGATTCCTACTTGTTTTTGAATCAAGCCATTTAGTTTGTCAGGTAACCATTGGCGCAGAATGTTATCAACTTGCTTTTCTCTTTGTTCTTCTGCCAGTTTCTTGAGCTCTTCATATGAAATATATGGGATAAGATCAATGGTTAGATTCGCAATTTTTTCTTGGCTTTCTTTAAGGTATAAATTGACATGGCCGGAGCATCTTAAAATAGCTGGTCCTGAATAACCAAAGTGGGTAAAAATCATATCCATTTGATGGGAAACAATTGTTTTCCCTTTTTTATCTAGTACTTTGACATTAACGTCCCTCAATGAAATACCTTGTAATGACTTGTCTTGAATAAAGGAATCGTTGGATAATAAGGGGACTTCAGTGGCATAAAAATCCGTCAAACTGTGACCAGCGTCTTTGGCCCACCGATAGCCATCTCCCGTCGAACCGGTGCGAGGATAGGCCTTGCCGCCTGAGGCCAAGATGACAGCTTTGGCAGTATATGTCGCTTTGCTGGTTTGAACACCTCTAACAGAAGCTGTTTCCTGATTATAAAGAACTTCTTCAACAGGTTCACCAGCAATTACTTCAATGGCATAATGTCTCATCTCATTAATTAAACAGTCGCGAATGGTGCGAGCAGAGTTCGAAATGGGAAACATCCGCCCATGATCTTCTTCTTTTAAGCGAACACCTCGTGTTTGAAAAAAATCGATTATATCTTGTGAATCAAATTGTTCTAATACAGAATAAAGAAACTTACCATTACCTGGAATATGGTCAATGAATACTTCACGAGGTGAACGATTGGTGACATTACAGCGGCCTCCTCCGGTAAGAATTAATTTGCGTCCTAATTTATAATTTTTTTCAAGTAACAGCACACGCGCGCCATTCATGCCAGCGTGGATTGCTGCCATCATTCCGCTAGTGCCTCCACCAATAACAATAACATCAGGGCGATTCATCATTTTCCTCCTCGCTAGGCATTTGTTTTGATTGTATCATAGGAAAAAAATAAAAGGCAAAGTGTTTCCACTTGCCTTTTAGTATATAGAATTTACTATACCATTGGATAGACAGGAATTTTAGCTCGTGTTGCTAATTGTTTAGCGAAATAATCACTTAAGAAATAATCAACCATGCCGTGGATAAGAGTTCCTCCACCCACTAGAACAATTAAAACATATAAGAAGTTTTCACTGGCTTGGCTAAAACCTACTTGGGTGATCACATAGACGACGAATACTTCAGCAACTGCATGAATTAAGTTGATGATGAAAGAAAACGTCCATTTATTGCGACTTGTTGCTAACCATTGCGGTTTTTGTTGAAGCATTTTAGCGCCAACAAAAGCAAATACAACGTGCGAAGCAGCTCTTGCAACAATAATCATAGGAAAGCCAGCTAATTGAAATCCCAGACTAGTACCTAAACTTACTAAAACAGCTGTAAAAGGCGAAATAAACATGGCCATAAAAATTGCCACATGACTAGCCAAAGTATAAGAAGCAGGAGGAATCACAATTTTAAGTGGCATAACCATTGGTATGATAATACCAATTGCTGTGAGTAAGCTAGCGAACGTCAATTGGCGTGTTTTAGATAAGCGAGTAGTTTGAGACATAAGAACCTCCAAAAAATTTACTATAAAAGCAGTTTAACAACAATCTATAATGGTGTCAAGACACCTATCTACACATAGAGGATTTTTTCTTGTGACAAAGCATTTTCGATTAGCTTAAATTCTTTTAGACTAGGCACCTGTATGGTATGTGAATGAATACCATCCGTTAAGGATGCTAACATTTCACCTTCATAAGTTGCCATACGTTCTAGAAAGGCTTCAAGATCAGCTTGCGAATGAATATGAAGGGCAGCAGACAATAAACCATAAACCGGATGCTCTATTTGCACATCAAGCACTTTACCCTGATAGGCTAATATTGTTTCTAACTCTAGCCGCATTTGACTATCATCATGACGACAAACAATCACCCCCGTATACCCCTTAGTAGCAGTATTGTTAATCGGGGAAGAAGGAATTAAATATCCCTGATTAGTGGCTAAAATTTCTACTTTATGATGGGCACGTAATAAAGCAATATCTCCAACAATTACCTGACGACTGACTTGATAACGACTAGCTAACTCATTGGCCGTTATCGCTTCGCTTTGTTCTTTTAAGAATGCTAAAATGGCTTGGCGTCTTTCTTGAGCTTTCATAAATTTCACTTCCTTTGAAATGATTATACCATGAAGGCAAATGACTGTTGATCGAAAGCAAAATAAATTTGAAGCAGTGTGAGAAAATCGCTTGACATTAGGGGTTAATAAGGAATATAATAGTTGACGGTATTGTTTACCCCACACATGAGCCCCGGAAACTCATCGTAACCGTAAACAACTAGACAAATATTGGAGGAAAACAACGTGCGTCAAACATATATGGCTAAAAAGAACGAAGTTGAACGCAACTGGGTATTATTAGATGCCACAGATATCCCATTGGGACGCCTTTCAACTGTTGTTGCATCAATCTTACGCGGAAAAAATAAACCCACCTATACCCCACACGTGGATACAGGTGACTTTGTAATCGTAATTAATGCTGAAAAAATTGCCTTAACTGGTAAAAAAGCAACAGACAAGAAATATTATAATTACTCAGGACATCCTGGTGGAATGCGTGTCACTACAGCAGGTGAAATGCGCGACAAGAAACCTACACGCTTAATCGAACGTTCAGTAAAAGGAATGTTACCAGACAACCGTTTAGGTCGCAAACAATTCACTAAACTTTTTGTCTATGAAGGTTCAGAGCATAACCATGCCGCTCAACAACCTAAAAAATTAGACATCAATACATTAATATAAGGAGGGATTAAATGGCTACAGTACAATACTTAGGAACAGGTCGTCGTAAAAACTCATCAGCACGCGTACGCTTAGTACCAGGAACTGGTGAATTCACTGTGAATGGTAAGCCTTTGGAAGAATACATTCCATTTGCTCACTTACACGAAGTAATCAACCAACCATTCAACGCTACTGAAACTTTAGGATCTTATGATGTTATTGTGAACGTAAAAGGTGGAGGCTTCTCTGGTCAATCAGGTGCCATTCGTCACGGAATCGCACGTGCATTATTAAACGTCGATCCAGACTTCCGTCCTGCATTAAAATCAGCTGGACTTCTAACACGTGACCCTCGTATGGTAGAACGTAAAAAACCAGGTCTTAAGAAAGCTCGTAAAGCTTCTCAATTCTCAAAACGTTAGGACAGTCGTTGCGAACTTGTTCCCTTACGAATGTGCTATGGGACGGAGATTCCGCAGGAATCGAGTACCAATCATTATTACAGCAGATATTCAAGACACTTTCCTTTATTGGAAGGTGTTTTTTGTTTTTAAATTTTATTTGTTATTTTTAATTTTATATAGTATACTTAAAAAATATAAGAAGGAGAGTGAGTAAATGGGAAATATGTCAGACGGTTTTTCAAGTATACTATACATGGTATTTGTAATTATTTTTATTGTAGGTATGTGGAAACTTTTTGAAAAGGCTGGTGAAGCTGGGTGGAAGTCACTGATCCCTATTTATCAACTATATATTCAATTTAAAATTGTATACGGTAATGGATGGAAAGTGTTATGGCTATTAGTTCCGCTAGCAAATATCTATTTTATCATCATGTTTTGTTTAGACTTAGCAAAAGTGTTTGGAAAGGGTGTTGGATATGGTCTCGGGCTTCTTTTCGGATTCCCACTTTTTTCAGTAATTTTAGGCTTTGATGATTCAGAATATTTGGGACCAAAACGTAAATAAATGATGCACCTATTTTTATTATATGAATATCATTTATACTTAAACATCTTCCGTTAGGGAGATATCAGTATGTAGATAAAACCCTCTAGATCACAGCTTATAGTGATTTAGAGGGCTTTTTTATGTATAATAAAAAGAAAATGGGTGATTTCCATGATGTCAGTTAATGCCGATAGTAAAACATTTGAAGCACGTAATCAGATCGCTTTTCATGCCCTTGAAGAACTCGTTCTTGAAGACCATCTTCTGAGAAAAATTGATCGCCCTATAAATTTTTCATTCAACTATGCTTTAGTAGAAGATGTCTATTGTTTGGATAGTGGACGTCCAAGTTTTAATCCGATTACGCTTATCAAAATCTCATCATTCAACATCTCTAAGGTATTCTAAGCATGCGCCAAACCATTCAAAAAATTCAAGTGAATGTTGCTTATCGCTGGTTCTTAGGATTATCTCTCACGGATTCAGTGCCCCATTTTTCAACCTTTGGAAAGAATTACAAGTGGCGTTTTGAAGGAACAAGTATCGCCCAACAGATTTTTAGCCAGATACTCACGCAGTGTTTGGAGGCAGGAGCAGTCGATACCCAAGCAGTTTTTATGGATGTACTCACGTCAAAGCTTGTGCGAATGGCCGGAAATATACCAACGAAGAAGTGCCGGTACAAGCCAAATGGTTGGCAGATGAAATGCTGGAAGCTGTTCAAGCAGATCGGATGATTCATAGAAAAAAGTCGCTAAAAAACACAAAAAAGGAGACCTTAACAAAGTCCCAAACAATCAGTCCCAATGATCCGGAGGTAGGGTGGTTTCATAAAGGGGATCATGGCCAAGTTTTTGCCTATACTATTCAAACAGCTTGCGATCGCAAGGGGATGGGTATTAGCTTATAGTGTCCATTCAGGAAATACCTACGATACATTGGCTTTCCCCTTCTTATTTGAAAAAATCCCTTCTTTTAATCCGACTTATTTAATAGCAGATGCAGGGTACACAACGCCTATCAATGCACATTTTCTATAAAAATATGAAAATACACTGGTGTTCCTTATACGCGACCAAGACGCAAACTAAAAATAGAGATGTTGCTTATGACGCGTACTATAATTGTTATTTAGATATAAATTGCAAATACAACTTAGCCACCTAGTACAAAGGAGTCCTCGCCCATGAGAAGTGTGAGTTCAATGATCCGTGTAGTTGTTTAATCTTTCTGTGAGGGTTTGATAAGGAGCTGAGCCATGGTAGCCTGATGGGCTGAGCGGTTTATCTGGCGTTTATGCTAGGAAACCATGGCGAAGGAGGCTCCTTGTCAAGCCCTCACGTCAAGCTGTTTTCTGTTCATTCTTCCACGCCTTAACAAACACTTCGTGAGCCGTGGCGTAACCTAATAGCTTCCGTGGCCTATCATTCATCCATTGTTGAATGCGATCAATATCTACCTGTGTATACCTAGCTAAAGACTCCCCTTTTGGTATATAGCGTCGAACGAGACGGTGTTGGTTTTCACTGGTGCCACGCTCCCAAGATGAGTAAGGGTGAGCGAAGTAGACCTCAGCTACAGAGGAGACGGCTTTTGTGAGTGAGCTGAATTCTGAACCGTTATTACTTGTAAAAGTCTTAAAAAGTCGCTCAGCTTCCTCTCCTAGGGAGTTTATGAGTTGAGTGATCGCTTGATAAACGACCTGACTTGTCTGATTCTTAATCAAAATAAGCCACTCAAAGCGTGAGTGTCGTTCAACCAACGTCAATAAGGCAGGGTCCTCTTCACCATGCGGACCTACCACAGTATCGATTTCCCAGTGTCCCCATTCCT